>CAITEM010000206.1 GCA_903891395.1 uncultured Hyphomicrobiales bacterium
CGCGAGTCGATCACCGCGACCAGCACGTCGTCGCCGTTGCTCAGGCGGTGCGCGTCGAGCAAATGCAGCTTCGATACGACATATTGGTTCGCCGCCGCATCGGACGCGGCGTCGCGTGTCGCCGCCGGCGCCCCCTGCTGCGCCAGATAAGTCATATTCGCCTGCGCCGCAGACACCCGCGCGTAACGCGACAGAGCGCGCAGCGTATTCGCAACCGAGCGTGTGCCGTCGATGCGCCAGCGCTGCAACGTGCGGCCGGTGAGCGCGAAGGTCTGACTTTCGAGCGGCGTCAGTTGCAGGCTGAGGCCGAGCGCGGCGCGATAGCGCGCCGTCGTGCCGGCATCGAATTCCACCAGCACTTCGTTGCGCACAAAATACGGATTGCTCGCCGCCGGAATGGTGATGTTGCGCGCGTGCTGTATGCGCGGCGACCGTGGCTTGACGTTCGGCGGATTGGGCGAGCCCGGCACGTCGGGAAACAGGTGCGGGCCCAACACCCAGCCGACCGGCCCGAGGAAGCAATTCAGCGTCGAGCGTCAAACTTCGGCCGCCGTCATTTCGCGGCCGAGAATGATCGTGCCCGCAATCGGCATTGCGGCGGCGCAGAACATGCCGCCCATGACGTACCAGCCGAGCGGAGTGACGGCGCGGCCGGTCCCGGGGTTGGCTGGTGTCGTGTCGGTGGTGGTTGGGGTCGGCGTTGGTGCTGGCGGCGGGGGTGGAGCCGGCGGCAGGGGCGCAACCTGGGCCAGCGCCGGCGCGAGCGGCCCCAGCACTACAGGCCCCAGGGCCATAGCGGCCAGCATAAAAGCAGCCGTCGCAACGCGCCGCATGTTCATTCCCCGATGCCCCGCTGTATTATTTTACATACAGTTGGGTGCGCCGCCACTCGCATAAGGTTCAAATGCACAGCCCGCTGGCTGAAATTTCTTTCATATCAGCCGGTTATCATCAACATTTTGGCACTGTTATTTTTCGATTGCGACGCCGATCGGCGAGGCGCCGCGCTAGACGTCAGGCCGCATCGCGGCGTCGATCAGCTTGCGACACTCGGCCAGTTCATGCAGCACGGCGTGCAGCTTGCGCACGTCGTCGCGCGCCAATCCGCTCGGCGGAATGGATTGCGCCGGCTGCGGTTGCGCCTGCGGCTGGATTTGCTGTGAAGGCGGCACGGGATCGAACGCCGGCACCAGCGGCAAGGCCGCGGGCGACGCCTGGATCACGCGATCGCCGGGCTCGATGCGCGGCTCCGGCGCGCTCTTGAGCGGCGGCTCGCGGCGCATGTCCGGATCGTCGTGCCGTTCGCCGACATCGCGTCCGATCAACGACGCAAAGCGCCGGCGCAGGCCGTCGGATTCTTCGAGCGGTGCGTCGTGCGCGTCGTCGGCTTGCGCCTCGGCGGCATCGTCGACGAACTCCTCCTCATCGATCCCGCCATGCGGCGGTTGCGCCGCGCCTTCGAGCCAGACAGCTTGAACGAATTTGACGCCCTGCTCGCGCAAGATGCGTTGCACGCCGCGAATGGTGTAACCCTCGCCGTACAGCAGATGGCGAATGCCGCGCAGCAGTTCGACGTCGTCGGGACGATAATAGCGCCGCCCGCCGCCGCGCTTCATCGGCTTGATTTCGCGGAAACGGCTTTCCCAAAATCGCAGCACGTGTTGCGGCAGATCGAGTTCGTCTGCCACTTCGCTGATGGTGCGGAACGCGTCCGGCGCCTTGTTGTCCAAAGCGGTTCTCCGATGAGAATGAAACGCTTTTACAAAAGCGGCGAACTACAAGCCGGCGCGGTGTTTAAGCGTGCTCGGCTTCGTCGGCAACGTCGTGGCCGTTGATGCGTTGCTTGAGGATTGCCGACGGCTTGAACACCATCACGCGGCGCGGCGAAATCGGAACTTCCTTGCCGGTCTTGGGGTTACGCCCAATTCGTTGGCCTTTTTTGCGGACCACGAACGATCCGAACGACGAAAGCTTAACGGTTTCGCCACGCTCCAGGCAGTCGGTGATCTCTTTGAGCACCAACTCCACAAGCGAAGCGGATTCCGTCCGGGATAAGCCCACCTTTTGGTAGACCGCCTCACACAGATCCGCGCGCGTTACTGTTTTACCGGACATCACTGGCCCGCCCCCGGCGAACATACTGAATTATCGAAGATATTAGGAAAGATAGGGCGCGGTCAACGGGGCCGGTTAAAATGTGAAGGTCCGATCCGGCCCTTTTACATTTAAAGTCGCCAGCTTAGGCCCCGGCAACATTCTACCAGCGCAGCAGGACCGAGCCCCAGGTGAAGCCGCCGCCCATGGCTTCGAGCAGAATAAGGTTGCCCCGCTTGATCCGCCGGTCGGCCACGGCGTCGGCCAAAGCCAGCGGAATCGAGGCCGCCGAGGTATTGCCATGGCGGTAGACGGTCATGACCACCTTTTCCGGGGCTATGCCGAGCTTGTGGGCCGAACCGTCGATAATGCGCTTATTGGCCTGGTGCGGCACGAACCAGTCGATATCGGCGGCGGTATAGCCGGTGGCCGTGAAGGCGTCGGTGATGACGTCGGTGATCATGGCCACCGCGTGTTTGAAGACTTCCCGGCCTTCCATGCGCAGGTGGCCGACGGTCTGGGTCGAGGATACCCCGCCATCGACGTAGAGCTTGGCGCGGTGCCGGCCGTCGGAGCGCAGATGCGTGGTCAGGATGCCGCGATCGGCGGGCGTTCCGGGCTGCTCCTGGGCTTCCAGCACCCAGGCGCCGGCGCCATCGCCGAACAGCACGCAGGTGGTGCGGTCGTTCCAGTCCAGAATACGGGAGAAGGTCTCGGCCCCGATCACCAGCGCCCGCTTGGCGGCCCCGGTGCGCAACATCGAATCCGCGACCGACAGCGCATAGACGAAACCCGAGCAGACCGCCTGCAGGTCGAAGGCCGCACCGGTCGTGATGCCAAGCCCGGCCTGCACCGTCACCGCGGTCGCCGGAAAGGTCTGGTCGGGCGTCGAGGTGCCGAGAACGATCAGGTCGATCGAGGAGGCCTCGACGTGGGCATTGGCCAGCGCAGCCTTGGCGGCCGCCAGCGCCAGATCGGAGGTCAGTTCGCCGGGCGCGGCGATGTGACGTTCGCGAATGCCGGTGCGCTGCACGATCCACTCGTCGGTGGTGTCCACCGAACGGGCTAATTCGTCATTGCTGAGAATCCGCGCGGGAAGATAGCTGCCGCAGCCGAGCACGACCGAACGCAATTGGGTCACGAGGCCGCCCCACTCGCCAACGGCGCCGTCAATGGCGCGGCCTTGCGCGCCGTCTCTGTGGCCAGACGATCCCGCGCCATGGATTCACCGATCTTGGCGAGCAGTTCGTAACGCACCATATCGTATCCTAAGTCGATTGCAGAGGCGAAGCCTTCGGCGTCGGCGCCACCGTGGCTTTTGATGACGATGCTATTGAGACCGAGAAACATGCCGCCGTTCGACTTCTGCGGATCCATCTTCTCACGCAGCGTGCGGAACGCCTGCCGCGCCAGCAGATAACCCAGCCGCGACATCAAGGTTCGGTTCATGGCCGACCGCAGATACTGGCCGAACTGGCGTGCGGTCCCTTCGGCGGTCTTGAGCG
>CAITEM010000207.1 GCA_903891395.1 uncultured Hyphomicrobiales bacterium
ATGCGCGTGGCACACGCCGGCAGCGTCAGCCGCGCGGCGCAGGAACTGCGCCTGGCGCAGCCGGCGCTGAGCCGGCAGATCAGGAAGCTCGAGCACGAACTCGGCGTTTCGCTTTTCGCCCGTCACGGCCGTGGCGTGCGGCTGAGCACGGCAGGCTCGCTGCTGCTGGAGCGCGCCGAGGCGATTTCCGATCTGGTGCGCCAGACCGGCGACGAAATCCGCGACGAGCGTTCGCCCTCCGGCGGACGCGTCACGCTCGGCGTGCCGCCGGCGGCGGGGCGGCTGGTGATCCCGCCTTTCGTCGAGCGCTTCCAGTTGGCCTGGCCGCAGACCACGCTGCACATGCGCGAAGGCGTCACCAGTTCGCTGCTGGAATGGCTGACCGAAAAGCGCATCGACATCGCCATGCTGCACAACCCGCCGCACCTCGAGACGCTGCACATAACGCCGCTTCTGACCGAGCGGATGCTGGTGATCGGCCCGCCGCCGCATCGCCTCAAGGGCAAGAAGCAGCCGTCCTCGTACCGCATCCGCGATCTCGGCGACCTGCCGCTGATCCTGCCGAACATGGCGCACACCAACCGGCGGCTGGTCGAACACGCCGCGCTGGAGCACGGCCTGCGTCTGCAGATCAAGATCGAGGCCGACAGCGTCGTCTTCGCCAAGGCGCTGGTCGAGAAAGGCCTCGGCTACACCATTCTGACCTATGCCGCCGTACAGGACGACGTCGAGCGCAAGCGGCTGACGGCGACGCCGATCGTGCGCCCGGCGCTGACCACCAAAGTGTCGCTGGTGACAGTGCGCGACGACGCACCGCCGAAGCCGATCACGGACGCCAGCGCGCTGCTGATCGACGTCTGCCGCACGCTGGTGCGCGGCAAACTATGGGCCGGTGCGCAACTGAGCTGATTACGACATTCTTGCCCATGTTCGGGCCTATGCCGAGAAAGTATCGCCGGCGCGCTATCCACAGCCGCGGCGGCGCTCTAGAACCTGCGTCAAAGCAAAATCTGGTGGAGGATTGCCGTGAAAACCTTGAAATTACTGGTCGCCGGTCTGTGCCTGCTGAGCCCCGCTCTGCTGCCGTCGGCGGCGTCGGCCGAAGACTTCCCGAACAGGCCGATCCGGCTGATCGTGCCGTTCCCGGCCGGCGGCCCGAACGACATCATCGCCCGCGTCGTCTCCAAGCGCCTCGGTGAGATCCTCAAGCAGACCATCATCGTCGACAACCGCGGCGGCCAGGGCGGCGTGCTCGGCACCGACATGGTCGCGAAGGCGACGCCCGACGGCTACACCATCGCCATCACCAGCGCCGGCGCGCTCGCCATCTCGCCGAGCATGGAGAAGGTCGCCTACGACACGCTGAAGGATCTGCAGCCGGTCACGATGGTCGCGCGCGTGCCGGAAATGCTGGTGGTTGCCACTTCCGTGCCGGCCAACAACATGGCCGAACTGGTGGCGCTGGCCAAAGCGCAGCCCGGCAAGTTCAATTTCGCCTCCTCCGGCCCGGGCAGCCTGCCGCATCTGGCCGGCGAATTGTTCAAGCTGACCGCCAAGATCGACATCACCCATGTGCCCTATCGCGGCGCGGCGCCGGCGGTGAACGACCTGCTCGGCCAGCAGGTGCAGATGGTGTTCCTCGATCTGCCGGTGCTGCTGCCGCAGGTGAAGGCCGGCAAGCTCAAGCCGATCGCGATCGGTACCACGCAGCGCGTGGCCAGCCTGCCCGACGTGCCGACCACCGTGGAAGCCGGCATGCCCGACCTGCAGACCGAGAACTGGTACGGCATGGTCGCGCCGGCCAACACCCCCGCCCCCATCGTCGCCATCCTGAACAAGGCCGCGATCGAAGCGATGAAAGATCCCGACGTCATCGACAAGCTGCAGAGCCAGGGCGCCATCGTCGGCGGCAACACGCCGGAGCAGTTCGGCGCCTACATCGCCAGCGAAACCACGAAATGGGCCAAGGTCATCAAGGAAGCCGGCGTCCAGACCGAGAAGTAGCGCCAGGCGCGGGGGCCGGCGATGTCAGCGAACGACCAGAGCTTCGTGCTGCGCTCGACGGTGACCTCGCCGTTCGGCCGCAAGGTGCGCATGGCCATCGACGTGCTGGGCTTGAGCGAGCGCGTCACATTGCACCCGGCCGACACGCTCGACGGCAACGATACGCTGCGGCAACAGAACCCGCTCGGCAAAATGCCGTGCCTGCTGCTGGGCGATGGCACGGCGCTCTACGGCAGCGCCGTCATCATCGAGTTCCTGCAGGAACTGGCGGGCCGCGACACGCTGGTCGCCGCGCAAGGCCCGGCGCGCTACGCGGCACTGACGTTGGCGACGCTCGCCGATGGCATCACCGACGCCGCGTTGCTGATGGTCTACGAAAAGCGGTTCCGCGATCCGGGCACCTACTCGGAACGCTGGCTCGACCACCAACGCGGCAAGATTGGCCGCGCTTTGGCCGCGTTCGAGGCTGCGCCGCCCGACCCCGCCAAGACCGACATTGTCGCCATTGGCTTGTCCTGCGCCTTGGGATACCTGGACTGGCGCCGTCCGGTACAATGGCGCGACAATCATCCCCGGCTGGCGGCCTGGCTGGCGGACTTCGCCAGGCACGAGCCAGCTTTCGCGCGCAGCGCCGCACCGACGACATGATGGAACGACCATGGCCGAACCGAGCATTCCCCACCTGGCGCCGACGCACATGGCATCGCCCTCCAAGCCGAAGCTAACGCTGCCGGCGGGATCGACCGATACGCATTTCCACATCTTCGGGCCCGGGCGGCGCTTCCCCTATCGCCCGGATTTGAAGGCGATCCCGGCCGACGCGCCGAAGGAAGCGCTGTTCGCGCTGCACGAATTCCTTGGCATCGACCACGGCGTCATCGTGCACACCGCCTCGCACGGCAACGACAATTCGGCCACCGAGGAGGCGCTGATCGCCAGCGGCGGCGCCTAGCGCGGCGTCGCGTTGGTGCCGATCGACGTGCCGGACGCCGAACTCAAGCGGCTCAATGCCGCCGGCTTCCGCGGCGCGCGCTTTCACTACATGGGCCATCTCGCCCAGGCCGCGACCATCGACGAGGTCGTCGATTTCGGCAAACGGCTCGCCAATGTCGGCTGGCATCTGCAGATCCACATGGCGCCGGAGCTGATCGCGGAGCTGACGCCGGCGCTCAAGCGCTCACCGGTGCCGGTGGTGATCGATCACATGGGCCGCGTCGACGCTTCGCTGGGCCTCGAGCAGAAACCGTTCCAGGATCTGCTGCGGCTGATGGACGACAAGAACGTCTGGATGAAGGTCAGCGGCGCCGACCGCTCCACCAAGAAGGGCCCGCCTTACGCCGACGCGGTGCCGTTCGCGCGCAAGCTGGTCGCCGATTTCGGCGACCGCTGCGTATGGGGCACCGACTGGCCGCATCCCAATCATCAGGGCCCCATCCCGGACGACGGCGTGCTGGTCGATATCCTCAGCGAAATCGCGCCGACGCCCGCCGCCTTGCAGGCGCTGATGGTGGACAACCCGATGCGGTTCTATGAATTCGCCGCGCCGATGCCGCGCGCCGCGACACCGGAGGTCCGGCAATGAGCGGACGGCTCGCCGGCAAGGTCGCGATCGTCACCGGCGCCGGCTGCGTCGGTCCCGGCTGGGGCAACGGCCGCGCCACCTGCGTGCGTTTCGCCGAGGAAGGCGCCAGAATTTTCGCCGTCGACCGCGATCTCGACACCGTCACCGAAACGGTCGAGCGCGTGACGGCGGCCGGCGGCGAGATCGTCGTGCGGCAATGCGACGTCACCGACAACGCCTCGGTCGCGGCCATGGTGGCGGCCTGCATGCAACAGTATGGCCGTATCGACATCCTGGTGAACAATGTCGGCGGCTCGGCCCATGGCGGGCCGGTCGAGATGACCGAAGAAGTTTTCGACAAGCAGATCGACGTCAATCTCAAGAGCGTGTTCCTGACGTTGAAGCATGTGCTGCCGATCATGGAGCAGCAGAAGTCCGGCGCGGTGGTCAATCTCGGCTCGACCTCCGGCATCCGTTTCACGGGCGCCGCGCAGGTCGGCTACGCCGCGACCAAGGCGGCGGTAATCCAGCTATCGCGCGTCACCGCCGTGCAATACGCGCCCAAGGGCATCCGCGTGAACACCGTGATCCCCGGCCAGTTGCACACACCGATGGTGGAAGTCCGTCTCGCCAAGCAGCGTGCCGGCGGCGACGTCGAGGCGCTCATCAAGTCGCGCATCGCCCGCATTCCGCAAGGCTTCATGGGCGACGGCCGCGACACCGCCAATGCCGCGCTGTTTCTGGCGTCCGACGAAGCACGCTTCGTCACTGGCACCGAGATTATCGTCGACGGGGGCATGTCGGTCCGTTGCGACTAGGCTAGGATGGTTCCCTAAGCGGGCGAAAAAGCCCGCACGACTGGGAAGGATGTCCGATGCTGACAAGAAGAGGAGCGGCGGCACTGGCCGCCGTGGCGCTGGTCTGCGCCTTGAGCGCGCCGGCCTGGGCGCAAAGCGATTACCCCACCCGTCCCGTTCATATCTTCGTCGGCTTCGTGCCCGGCGCCTCGACCGACGTCATCGCGCGGCTGATGGCGAACGAATGGGGCCGCCAGCTCGGCCAGCAATTCGTCGTGGAGAACAAGCCGGGCGCGGCCTCGGCGATTGCCGCCGACCAGGTCGCGCGTTCGGCCAAGGACGGCTACACGCTGCTCGCCGGCGGTACCGTGAACCTGAGCACGGGCATGCTCAATCCGCAGCAGAATTTCGACATGCCGCGTGACTTCACGCCGGTCATTTTGATCGCGGCGCAGCCGATGATCCTCGCGGTACATCCCTCGCTCGGTGTGGCAAACGTCGCCGACCTGATCGCGCTGGCGAAGGCCAGGCCCGGCACCCTCTCCTACGGTTCGACCGGCACCGGCGCCACGCCGCATCTTCTGACCGAACTGTTCCAGCAGCGCACCGGCACCAAGATGGTGCACGTACCCTATCAAGGCAGCCCACAGGCGGTAACCGATCTTCTGGCCGGCCGCATTCAACTGATGTTCTCGCCGGCCGCGGCGGTGCTGCCGCACATCGAGGCCGGCACGTTGAAGGCCTTGGCGGTCTCGTCCGCGAAACGGTCGAGCGCCGCGCCGAACCTGCCGACATTGCGCGAGGCCGGCGTCGATCTCGAGGCCAGTCTGTGGTTCTCGATCTGGGCGCCGGCCGGCACGCCGCGCGCGGCGATCGACAAACTGTCGCACACCGGCAACGAAACGATCAAAGGCGCGGATGCGCAAACCCTGTTCGCCAAGCAGGGCTTCGATGCGCTCGGCGGCACGCCGGAGGAATTCGCCAGAATGCAGGCCGACGACGTCGTGAAGTGGCAGGCCGCGGTCGACGCCGCGGGGTTGAAGAAGTAATAGCTGTCATTCCGGGGCGCGACGCAGGCGCGAACCCGGAATGACCAAAAGTTACCGTTTATCGCTCACCGCGCCGCGCTCGATATAGAAAGCGCGCGCCAGCAGATCGAGCACATGCAGTTCGTTGGATTCCGCTATCAGCACCGAGACGCCTTCGGTCTTCAAATTCGCCAGCACTTCGCCGAGCCGCCGCGCCAGCGCTGGCGCCAGGCCCTCGAACGGTTCGTCCAATAAAAGAATGCGCGTACCCGCCATCAGCGCGCGCGCCAAGGCCACCATCTTCTGCTGGCCGCCGGACAATTCGAGCGCGCGGCGATCCTTGAAGCGCGCCACCTCCGGCATGATGGAGAATATCCATTCGAGCCGCGTTTCGACGCCCTCGACCTCGGTCGACCAGGTCGGCAGCAGGATGTTTTCGCCGACGGTGAATTCCGGCACCAGACGGCGGTCTTCCGGCATGTAGCCGATACCCTGCGCGGCGCGGCGATGCGGCGGCAGCGCCAGCAGATCGACGTTCTCGAACGCGACCTTGCCGGTCGCCGGGATGGCGCCCATCAGCGCGCGCAACAGCGTGGTCTTGCCGGCGCCATTGCGGCCGATCAGGCCGCACATGGTGCCCTCCTCCACGACCAGCGAGGCGTTGCGGATGATCGGGATCGGGCCGATCGAGACATTGAGGTTCCCGACGCTAAGCATGGCTGGCCGCCTTCAGCCGCACACCGCTGATCAGTTCCTGCACGCGCGGGTTCTCCAGCGTCTCGTGCGCGGTGCCGTCGGCGATCACCGTGCCGTCGTAAAAAGCCAGCACGCGGTCGGCGAACTTGGCGACGATCTCCATGTCGTGCTCGACGAACAGCACCGTGATCCTGCGCGACTTCAGCGCCGACATCACGACGTTCATCAAATCGAACTTCTCTTCGATGGAAATGCCGCTGGTCGGTTCGTCGAGCAGTAGCAAACGCGGCGCACCCGCCACCGCCATGCCGATATCGAGCAGCTTGCGGATACCCTGCGGCAGCGCGTTGGCGGCAACGTCGCGGTAACGCCCGATCTGGAACAGATCGATGGCCGCCGCCGCCTCGCTGGTCGCACGCGCGGAACGCACGGGCGTCGCGATATTGCCGAACAGGCCCGGCTTGCGGTTGGCGATAGCTACCGCGATGCACATGTTCTCGAACACGGTGAGCGTCGGGAAAATCTGCGCCACCTGGAACGAGCGCGAAATGCCGAGCCGCGTGATCTCGCGCGACGGCTTGCCGGTGATATCGCCACCCTCGAAACGAATGCTGCCCTTGGTCGGCCGCAGATGGCCGGTGATCATGTTGATGAAGGTAGTCTTGCCG
>CAITEM010000208.1 GCA_903891395.1 uncultured Hyphomicrobiales bacterium
GGCCAAGATCGAAACGCCGCAGGCGGTGCACCGCCTCGACGAAATCATCGAATTGGCCGACGCGCTGATGGTGGCGCGTGGCGATCTCGGCGTCGAGATGCCGCTCGAAAAAGTGCCGGGCGTGCAAAAGATGATGACGCGCGCTGGCCGCGCCACCGGCAAGCCGGTGGTGGTCGCGACGCAGATGCTGGAGTCAATGATCACCTCGCCAGTGCCGACGCGCGCCGAAGTCTCCGACGTCGCCACCGCGATCTACGAAGGCGCCGACGCGGTGATGCTGTCGGCGGAATCCGCGGCCGGACAATTTCCGATCGAAGCGGTGTCGACCATGAACCGCATCGCCGAGGAAGTCGAAAACGATCCGCTGTTCCGCGGCATCATTGACGCGCAACGCGCCGTGCCGGAAGCCACCGGCGCCGACGCCATCGCGGATGCCGCGCGTCACATCGCCGATACGCTCGATCTCGCAGCGGTGATGTGCTGGACCTCGTCCGGCTCGACCGGCATGCGCATTGCGCGCGAACGGCCACGGCCGCCGGTGATGGCGCTGACGCCCAATCTCTCGACCGGCCGCCGGCTGGCCGTGGTGTGGGGTGTGCATTGCGTCGTCACCGAAGACGCGCACGATCAGGACGACATGGTCGACCGCGCCTGCCGCATCGCGTTCAAGGAAGGCTTCGCCAAAGCAGGCCAGCGCGTTATCGTCGTGGCGGGCGTTCCGCTCGGCACGCCGGGTGCAACCAACATGCTGCGCATAGCCTATGTCGGCACTGAGGCGAGCGACGAAATCTAGCGCGCGGCCTTCGCCGCGACGTCGTCAATCGCCTTCATTACGACGCCAGGCGCGGCGTAATGCACCATATGGCCGAGGCCCGGCAGCACCGTCAGCGTGGCCTGCGGCGCTTGGGCGGCAATCGCGCGCGAATGGATGTCGGTGTACACGATTGGGTCCTTGTCGCCGGCGATGATCGCCATCGGCATTTTAAGCTCGGCATAATGCGGCGCCTGCGCGCGCACGAAATCCTTGAGCACGGCAAGGTCCTGCGCATTGGCGATGAATTCTCGCGGCCGCAGCAGCATGGCGACACCAGTGCGGGCCGCATAATCCGCGGACGGCGTTTGCGGCCTGAAGACACTCCCGACGCCCGGCGTCAGCATGAAATAGCCGGCGGGCAGGATCAGCGTATGCGCAATCAAAGGTCCAATCACCGGCGTGGCGATGAGGTCGTTGATCCAGCCGATGCCGCTGGGCCACGGATGCGTGACCGGCGCCAGCAACACGAGACCGCGCACATCGTCGGGATAAGCCAGGGCATAGGCGGTGGCGAGCGCGCCCGACCATGAATGCCCGAGCACGATCGGACGCTTGACGCCGAGCGCTACGAGCGCCTGATGGATCAGCGCGGCCTGACGCGCCGGCGACGCATCGTCGTGTCCGTCGGGCCGGTCGCTCCAGCCATGGCCGGGCCGGTCGACCAAAATGACGCGATAGCGCGCAGCGATCAGGTCGCCCAACGCCAGCCGCATGTCGCCAAGATTGCCGCTGGCGCCATGCAGCAGCAGCACCGGCGGCGCATCGGACGGCCCCATTTCCATGATGTGCAGGCGGCCGCCATCGACATCGACAAAGCGCCCGGATGGCGGATAGCCGCGTTCGATTGCCCAGGTGCCGGCCAGCGTTACGCCGGCGCAGATCGCGAGGACGACGGCAACAGACAGAACGATCATTCGAACGATACGAAAAGCGACATGCACATTTAACCAGTACGGTTTCAGCGTGATTTTAGATCAGGTAACGGCCCTTCTTGATAGCACTCTGTACCCATTTACCCTTTGGCAAGGACGCCGACGAAACGGCGATATGCCGTAAACGCCTGTTAAGCCACATTCGGCTTGTGTGTTCCGGGGTGGTACAAGGCCATGCAAGGCGACAACAGAGTCTATAGTTTGCCGCGCTGGCGTTTGACACACTGGCTGGCCAATGCAGGCCCCGGCGTCCCCGACGATATCCGCGCGAAGCTGATCGCGGCTCTGTTCGGCACCTTGCCGGTGTTCGCCGGCGGCGTGATCAACAGTCTGTTGGTCGCCGCGGCCATCGCCCTGCATATGCAGACCGCGCCCTTCATTGCGTGGTTTCTGTCCGATCTCGCAATCTGCCTTGCCCGTCTGATCGTACTCGTCCATGCGCGCCGTGCGGCGCTCGAGGGCCGTGAGACGCGGACCGACATCTATCTCCTGCTGAGCGTGGCCTGGAGCGGCTGCATCGGCTACGGCACCTTCCTCAGCCTGACCAGCGGCGACTGGGTCGTCGCAACGCTGGCGTGTCTATCCGGCGCGGCGATGGTCGGAGGCATTTGTTTCCGCAATTTCGGCGCACCAAATCTCGCCGCGGTAATGATCGTCACCAGCATTGGCCCCTGCGTCGGCGGCGCGATGCTCTCCGGCGAGCCGTTACTCTATGTCGTTGCCATCCAGGCGCCAATGTATCTCCTGGCCATGACGATGGCAGCCTTCAAACTCAACAAGATGATGGTCGCCACCATGCGCTCGGAGCGAGAAAACGACCATCGCGCCCGGCACGACATCCTCACCGGTCTGGCAAATCGCACCGGATTGATCGACGCGGTCGAGACCAAATTGAAAATCAAATCCGGTCACGACGGTGCGCTCGCTCTGCTCTTTCTCGATCTGGACGGTTTCAAGACCGTCAACGACACGTTAGGCCATGCTGCTGGCGACAAGTTGCTCAAGATCGTCGCCGCAAGTCTGAGCCGTCAATTACGTGCTGGCGATGTCGCCGCGCGGATCGGGGGCGACGAATTTGTAGTGCTGGCCGAAGGCATGACTCCTGCGCGTGCGATCTCGCTCGGCGAACAACTGATCGCGGCGGTTACCCGTTTCTACACGATCGGCGACAGCATGACGGCGTCCGTCGGCGTGAGCGTCGGCATCGCCTTGGCGCCGGAACACGGCAACTGCGTTGAAGATCTGATGGCGGTCGCCGATGCAGCGCTTTACGAGGCCAAATCGAACGGCAAGGCGCGCTGGTGCATGGGCTCAACAGCGACCAATCTGGCAGCATTGCAACGGCTGCGAGACAAAGACATGGCCGGTAGCGAGATCAGCGCGGCGGCTTAGAGACC
>CAITEM010000209.1 GCA_903891395.1 uncultured Hyphomicrobiales bacterium
CGCGCAGGACGGCGGTCTCGGCATCATCGTCTATAACCGCAAGGAAGGCCGCGCCCTCGGCGAGGTCACCAAATTCCTCGTCTACAACGCCCGCAAGCGTCAGGACGGCGGCGATGCCGCGTCCGCCTATTTCGAGCGTACCGAATGCGTCGCCGGCGTGCAGGACGCGCGATTCCAACAGTTGATGCCCGACTGCATCAACTGGCTCGGTCTCAAGCGTATCGACCGCTTCGTGTCGATGAGTGACATGAAATATGACGCGCTGGTGTCGCAAGGCATCGAGATCGTCGAACGCGTGCCGATCCCGGACGAACTGGTGCCGGCCGACGCCCATGTCGAAATCGCCGCCAAGAAGGCTGCCGGCTACTACTCGCCGGAAGCGCCGAAGCCGCAAGATCTGACCGATTCGGTCGGACGTTCGCTCGACAAGTATTGAGCGGCAGGCTGGTGGACATTCGAATGAAGAACGACACCGCTGCCGCTTTTTCGCTATTGAGTGCCGCGGCGGTGCGCGAACGGGCACAACGCATGCTCGCGCTCAGCCTCGACGACCAATTGGCGAATTTCCGCGTCGATCTTACGCGGCTCGATGAAACGGCGGATCGCGTCATTGCAACAACGCGCACGGCCTATCCCTCGCTCGATGTGCCGTTCCACTCGCGCTGGCGGCATTTTGTCGTTGATGGCGCCGACCGTTTCGACGCCATCGTCAAAGCCGCGCGCTGGCCGGACGTTGAGGCACGCGCGCGCGCCGCGTTCGATCTGGCGATTATCAGCGTATTTCTTGACGCCGGCGCCGGCACGCAATGGCGTTACGCCGACAAGATCACCGGCAAGAGTGTTGGCCGGTCCGAGGGGCTGGCCTTGGCCAGCCTCGACATGTTTTCGCGCGGCATGTTTTCGGCCCAGCACAATGACCCGTTTCGGGTCGATGCCTCCGTTTTGGCCAAACTAAGCGCACAGCAGTTGCGCGATGGCTTTCAGGTCACCGAGAGCAATCCGCTGGTCGGCGTCGAAGGCCGCGCCGCGCTGTTGCGCAGCCTCGGCGTGCTCCTTCTGGAGAATACGGGCGTGTTCGCCCGCAACGACGATCCGCGCCCGGGCGGCCTGTTCGATCACCTCGCCGGCATTGCCGAGAACCGCAATATCGCGGCGCCGGAAATCCTGTCCGAGTTGCTGCATGAATTGGGCACCATCTGGCCGTCGCGAATTTCGCTCGGCGGCATCCCGCTTGGCGACTGCTGGCGGCATCCGGCGATGACGACACCCGACGCCACCAGCGGCATCGTACCTTTGCATAAATTGTCGCAATGGCTCGCTTACTCGCTGATCGAGCCATTGCAGCACGCCGGGCTCGGCGTCGGCAATATCGACGGCCTCACGGGGCTCGCCGAATATCGCAACGGCGGACTGTTTGTCGATGCCGGCGTGCTGGTATTGCGCGACCCGGCCCAGGCCGACCGTCAGCACGACGTCGCTTCGGAGCTGGTCGTCGAATGGCGATCGTTGACGGTCGCCTTGCTCGACCGGCTCGCCGACAATATCCGCCAGAAGCTGGACATGAATTCGCAAACGCTGCCGCTGGCGAAAATCCTCGAAGGCGGCACCTGGGCAACCGGCCGCCTGCTCGCCCGCGAGCGCCGCGCCGATGGCTCGCCGCCCATCAAAGTCATCAGCGACGGTACGGTTTTTTAACGTCAAACACTTTGAGGAGCCGATCATGGAAGGCGTCACAGTCGTCGATCACCCGCTGGTGCAGCACAAGCTGACGCTGATCCGCGACAAGAAGCGTTCGACCAAGTCATTCCGCGAACTGTTGAACGAGATCGGCACACTGCTCTGTTACGAAGTGACGCGCGACCTGCCGCTCACCGACGTGCAGATCGAGACCCCCGTGGCGCCGATGACAGGCAAGGAAATCGCCGGCAAGAAACTGGTGTTCGCGCCGATCCTGCGGGCCGGGCTTTCCTTCGTCGAAGGCATGATCGCGTTGGTACCCTCCGCGCGTATCGCCCATATCGGGCTCTATCGCGACCCGGTGACCTTCGTGGCCGTCGAGTACTTCTTCAAAGCACCGGTCAATCTTGACGACCGCCTAGTCATCGTCATCGACCCGATGCTGGCGACCGCGAACACCGCCGTCGCGGCAATCGACCGCATCAAGGAACGCGGCGCCAAGGAAATCCGTTTCGTCTGCCTGCTGGCGGCGCCGGAAGGCATCGAGCGGTTGCGCGGTCACCACCCCGACGTTCCAATCTGGACCGCCGCGATCGACGAGAGGCTGGACGAGCATGCCTACATCGTCCCCGGCCTGGGCGACGCCGGCGACCGCGCTTACGGCACAAAGTAACGGCTATTTCGGCAAGAGCTCGTTGGTGAAGGTCGTCGGGAAGTTCACGTCCTGTGGGCCCGTTGGCTGCAAATAAGCGAACGTGGCGCGCGCCTGCGCCTCCGTCATTTTGCCGTCCTTGGTCCATATCTGGCTAACGATATCGTAGGCCAGATCGTTGGTCTCGGGCGCCATTGACGGGTATTCCAGCGCCATCAACGCCTTGCCGTGCTTCGGATCGCTCTTCAGGATCTTCACCGCGTCAGCGAAGGCAGCCGCGACTTTCCGCAGCAGTTCCGGCTTCTGCTTGATGTTGTCGGGATGGGTCGCCAACACCATGAACAGAATGTCGCGTACTTCGGGCACCTCGCCATTCATCATGTTGAGGAAGATACGGCCCTTGCCGGCCTGCTGCACCAGAACGCCGGCGGGCTCGAACGGCAGCGCCGCGTCGATCAGATCGCGTTGAAACGCCGCGACGTATGATGGCGCTTCGGCGCCGAGATAGACCGACGTGATGTCGCCGGGCAGCGTCAGACCGTATTTCTTCGCCAGCACACCGAGCATCTTTTCACCGGAGCCACCCGCCGACGGCATCGCGACCCGCATACCCTTGAGGCGCTTGATCTTGTCTTCGACGCTGAGCTTCTCGGCACCCTCCATCAGCTTGTCGTTGCCGATGACATTGTTGACCGGCCGGTTGGCGATGTTGAAGAAGGCGACAACCTGCTTGCCCTGCACCGCGGAGGTCAGGATGTGCTCATAGCTGACCACCGCAACATCCGCCTGTTTGGTGAGCGCGGCCTGCAAAGCCAAAGGCCCACCCTGAACGAATGAAATGTCCGCTTCGAGGCCGTATTTCTCGAACAGCTTCTCGCGCTTGGCGACGTAAAGCGCGCCCGAATAATAGCCGTGCCCGATATTGGTGATCTTGACGGTCTCCGCGCAGGCCGACCACGACAGCAACGCGGACGCGACGACTACCGACGATTTCAGGAATTTCATGACGCACTCCTCCGGGATATTTGTTGTTTTTGTCGTCAACGGCTTACGATCCGCCAACCTTCCATGCGATTTTGAACGATATCGACCACGAAGTTAAGAACCATCGCCAGCAGGGCGATGACGATCAGCACCGCGAACACGCCGGCGGTATCGAACTGCGCGCCGGAAAATTGCACCAGATAGCCAAGACCGCGGTTGGACGCGATCATTTCGCCCAGAACGGCGCCGATCAAGGCATAGGGAACCGACACGCGAAGCCCCGCGAACAGCCAGGACAAAGCCGACGGCACAATGACCTTGGTCACGACCTGCATCCGTGTCGCGCGCATCAGCCGCGCGCCGTCGATCAGGTCCTGATCGACCTGCCGAACGCCGGCAAAGGTATTGAGGAACACCAGAAAGAGTACGAGCGAGGCCGCCAGCGCGACCTTGGATTCGATACCGAGGCCGAACCACAGAACGAACAGCGGCGCCAAAGCGACTTTGGGGAGGGCGTTGAGTGCATTCAGGTACGGATTCAACAGCCGGCTGGCAAACTTGGAGATACCAAGCCAGATGCCGAGCACCGCGCCAATCACCGCGCCGATGATAAAGCCGAGCATGGTGGCGTAGACCGTTGCCCAGAGATGAATGAAGATCGAGCCGTCGAGCGTCCAGCCGATCAGACGGCGGCCGACGTCGAGCGGGTTCGAGATGAAGAAATTATCGACCAGCCGGCCTGATACGCCCTGCCAGGTGAGCAGGATCGCGATCCCGAGCGCGGCCTGGCACAGCACCATGATGGTGTTGCCGGTACGCGCGGACATCTCGAGCGCGGCGATATCGAGCTGGTCGTTAGGCGCCGTCAAACCCGCTCCTCCTGGTATTCGACCCGCAGACGTTCCCACAGCGCGTCGTAGAGTTCCTTGAACTCGTTTGTAAAACGTACATTGAGAACGTCGCGCGGCCGCGGCAACGGAATCTTCTGTTCCAGCGCAATCATCGCCGGACGGCGCGTGCAGACAATTACACGGTCGGCCAAGGTGACGGCTTCCATGAGGTCGTGCGTGACGAACACGACCGTCTGCCCATTTTCGGCCGCAAGCCGCAGCAGCAATTCATGCATCACCAGCTTGAGCTGAGCGTCGAGCGCGGC
Source organism: uncultured Hyphomicrobiales bacterium (assembly GCA_903891395.1). Classification (GTDB taxonomy): domain Bacteria; phylum Pseudomonadota; class Alphaproteobacteria; order Rhizobiales; family Xanthobacteraceae; genus Pseudolabrys. The sequence goes on from CAITEM010000209.1 coordinate 4,470, forward strand.
AAATGGCTCGTCCAGTAGCGCGGTTTCCGCGCCGTACAGCATCATGCGGGCGAGACAGGCGCGCTTGCGCATGCCGCCCGATAACTCGGTGGGAAAGCGCGTCTCGAAGCCGTCGAGGCCAACCTGCTTCATCACCGTATCCGCGCGCATCTCGCGCTCGGCTTTATCGACGCCGGCAAGTTCGAGCGGAAAGGCGATATTGTCGCGCACACTGCGCCACGGCAGCAAGTTGTCCTTTTGCGTCATGTAGCCGACGTCGGTATTGACGTCGATGACGGCCGAGCCTTTGTAAACCACGCGGCCTTTGCTCGGCATGTAGAGACCGGCAATCATATTCAGCAGCGTCGACTTGCCGCACCCGCTCGGGCCGATAATCGCAACGATCTCACGTTTCTCGATCGTCAGATTGAAATCGCGCAACGCCTCGACGACGCTGTCGCCGCGCCGGAACCCTTTCGAAACGTGCTGGATTTCGATCATGCCGGTCATCAGAAGATCGAGCGCTGGTGGCCGCCATCGACATCGATATTGGCGCCCACCATGAAGGCTGCGCGCTCCGACGCCACGAAGGCGACGGCGTTGGCGATGTCATCGGGCGTGCCCCAGCGGCCGAGCGGCACCTCGGCGCCCCACTTGGATTCCTGCTGCTCCAGGCTGCGGCCGTAATAGACCTCATTGTAGAGATGACCCAGTGCATCCGTGAGCGGGGACTTGATCCGGCTCGGGCACACCGCGTTGACCAGGATGTTGTCGCGCGCCAGATCGTCCGACAGCGATTTGACGAAAGCGTGCTGCGCGGCGTTGCTGATGGCCGAAGCGATGCCATTGGCTTGCGGCACCTTGCCGGCCTGCCCGATGATGACGATAAAACGTCCGCCGCCCTGCTTGCGCATGTGCGGCGTGACGCATTTCGCCAATTCCCAAGCACCGATCACTTTGGTTTCGATATGGCGCAGCAGCGCCGAGGTCTCGACGTCTTCCATGCGGCCCGGTAGATGCGTACCGGCATTGCTGACGACGATATCGATGCGGCCAAACGCCGCGACAACGTCATCGACGAGCTTTGCGACCTGAGCGGGTTCGCGCACGTCGCCGCTGAAGGCACGGGCGGTCGCGATGTTGGCGACTGCGGCGTCTAGCTTGATCTTGTCACGCCCGGCGATGGCCACCTTGCAGCCTTCCGCCGCCAGCTTCGCGGCAATGGCCAAGCCGATGCCGCTGCTGCCGCCGGTGACGAGCGCTACCTTGTTGGTGAGTCCGAGGTCCATGGAATGCCCTACCCGAACACGTAGCGGTGATATCCGCCGTCAATGCTGACAGAACTGCCGGCGACGAAATTCGCGGCATCGGACACCAGAAACGACACCAGATCGGCGACCTCTTCCGGCGTACCGGTGCGGCCGAGCGGATTGGAGCGCGAGAACCCGCCTGCCGCGGTCGCGCGATCGACCTTGCGCTCGCGCACCTCCTTGTCGATCAGCGACGCCAGCAGTTCGGACTCGATATATTGCGGGCACACCGCATTGACGCGAATGTTGTCGCGGGCGACCGCGTCGGCCACCGACTTGGTCAACGCCATGCAGGCGGCATTGGTCACACCGGACGGAAAGCGGTCGGGGTGCGGATGCCGCGCCGCCTGCCCGATGATGTTGACGATGCGGCCGTCTTTCTGGCCGCGCATGATCGGCAGCACAGCCTGGATCATGGCAAAGAAACCGAACACTTTGTCGCGCAACTGGCGCTCGAGAATATCGAGCGTTGTCGTATCCACGGTGCCGCGGAGATGCGTGCCCGCGTTGTTGACCAATATGTCGATTCTACCAAAGGTCTTGTGCGCTTTTGTCACGAAGTTACGCACGGCACCTTCATCGGTGACGTCGGTCGGCACGCCGATGACGCAATCTCCGATTGAGTCACTTTTGCCATGTGAAAGCTCGTCCACAGCGGCGCGCAAACGCACACTGTCCCGCGCGCAAATCGCAACGCAGCAGCCTTCGTCGATCAGCGATTGGGCCACCGCCTTGCCGATTCCGCGCGATGCGCCCGTAATCAAGGCGACTTTGCCACGAAGGCCGAGATCCATCCCTCCCCCTCGCTTTTCTTATGATGTATGAGGTTGGCCGAATACTCTATTGATGGGTCAAAGGCGTCAAGCCGAAGAACGAGCAAGGGAAGGAACGAGAGATGGATTTAGGCATCAAGGGTAAGCGCGCGATCGTCACCGGCGGCGGTAGTGGTATAGGCTTCGAGACCGCGCGGCAGTTTCTCGAGGAAGGCGTGCGCGTTCTGATTGCGGGCCGCACACTCGACAAGATCAATAAGGCGCGCGACGAACTGGCCAAGAAGACCGGCGGCGAAGTTCACGCCGTGCAAGTCGACATGCGCAACGAAGCCGACATTAAGCGCATGGTGGACACCGCGAAAGAAAAACTCGGCGGCGTCGACATTCTCATCAACAACGCCGGCACGATGTATTCCGGCCGCTTCGCCGCGCTCAAGGACGACGAACTCAAGAACCAGTTCGAAACCAAGCTGTTCGGCTTCATGCGCGCCATCCGTCTCGTCTATCCGATGATGGCGGCGCAGAAGTGGGGCCGCATCGTCAACACCATCGGCGGCGCCGGCAAGGAGCCGGACCCGTATATGTTCGGCAGCGCCATGACCAACAGCGCATTGTTGAACATGACCAAGTCACTGTCGGAAGAGTTCGGGCCCGACAATGTTCTGGTCAACGCCATCTGCCCGGGCTGGGTCGCGACCAATCTCTGGGTGCAGAACACCGAAGGGCTCAAGAAGGAACTCAACGTGACGAGCGAAGAGGAAGCCCGCAAGCTCGCCGCCAAGAAGAACTCGTTGGGCCGCATGGGCAAGCCGGAAGAACTGGCCAACGCCAGCGTGTTCCTGTGCTCGGAACGCGCCAGCTACATCACCGGCGTCTCGCTCAATCTCGATGGCGGCCGGCTCAAAGGATTGTGGTAGGCTTCCCCAAAACAAAATGGGGGAAGCGCGATGTCAGTCTTCAAGGTCGGCAAAGCCACGATCACGCGGATCGAGGAAACGTATCAGGCGGTCTACCCGATCGCCGATATCTTTCCGGCCTTCACCGAGGCTGACCTCAAAGAGCATGGCCACTGGCTGGCGCCAAATCACTACGATCCCGCCAGTGGCAAGATCCTGCTCAGCGTTCATAGCTGGCTGCTGCAGGTCGACGGCCGCAAAATCCTGATCGATTGCTGCTGCGGCAACCACAAACTGCGGCCAACCCGCCCGCACTGGAACATGCTCGATATCCCGTATCTCGACCGCTTGGCCGCGGCCGGCGCGCGGCCGGACGAGATCGACATGGTGATGTGCACGCATCTGCATCACGACCATGTCGGCTGGAATACGCAGCAGCGCGACGGCAAATGGGTGCCGACTTTCCCCAATGCGCGTTACGTATTTTCGAAACTGGACTTCGATTACTTCAAGAAAATGGACGCCGACCCGGCGACCGCGCCGGCCGAATTCGGCACCTTCCGCGAATGCGTCGCGCCCGTGGTCGATGCCGGCCGCGCCGATCTCGTCACCGGACCGCACAAGCTCAACGAGTTCATCGACATATTACCGGCGGGCGGCCACTCGCCCGGCCATTTTGTCTTCAAGATGAATTTCGGCAGCAGCACAGCCATGATCACCGGCGACGTGTTCCATCATCTGTTGCAGATTTTCTATCCGGACTGGAATTTCCCCAAGAACTCGGATGCCGAGGAGGCGCGCGTCAGCCGGCGCCGCGTTTTCGAAGATTGCGTCGCCACCGGCGCGTTGGTGTTTCCAGGCCACGTCGGCGCGCCCTTTGCCGGCTTCATCGACAAGACCGCGACCGGTTTCCGCCCGCGTTTCGGCTAGGGCCGCACGCCGGGCGTTTCGACCGTCATGCCTCGCGCGCGCCACATCAGATAGGCCTCCAGCGCAACCGCTTCCGGCGCACCATAAGCGAATGGTTCGGCGCGCATGCCGATCATGCAGTTGCGCAGTCGCCGTTGCAGCGAGCCGAGGTTCTGCCATTCCAGCCGGTAGATCGGGTAGCCGGTCGGATGGCCCTGCGGCACCGGGCTGCTGGCGAGGTGCTTGCCCCAATTGTCGTCGTGACATTGCGCGCAGCTCATGTCGATCTGGCCCATACGTTGCGTGAACAGCTTGCGGCCTTGTTCGACGGCGGCCTTGAGGTTTTCGTCGGACGGCGGCGCAATCGGCAGGCCGCGCGACTGGCGGCCGACGAAAGCCGTCAATGCCAGTAATTCGCGGCTCTCGAACGCAAACGGCGTCGCCTTCTGCTGTTCACCGCGGCAAAGGTTGATGCGCTGCTCGAGGTCGATCGGCGTTTTCTGCACCGCGCTGAACGCCGGGTAGCGCGCCGCGACACCTTTCATGCTCGCCGCCGCATCACCGTGGCAATCCGAACAGGCGCGGTGGGCCGCGCCTGCCTTCTGATTCCACAGCGCTTCGCCATCCAGCACCCACAGTGTCGCGGGATTGCTGGTATCGTCGTTCTGCATTGCCTTGGTGTCGCGGCCAAGATCGGCGGTGCCGGAGCGGCGCTGGTCGAGCGGAATGTCAGTCGCACCGGCCGATGCGGCGGCGACAACCACCGCCAGGGCACAGGCAAACTCACGGAGGCGGTGCCGGCTCATTCCACCGTGACCGTCGCGTTGGCGGTTTCGGAAAATCCGTTATCGCCGATCCATTTGAATTCCAGCGTGCCGGTCTCGGTCGCGGTCGTGTAGAACGTGAGGAACGGGTTGGCAGACACCGCGGGATAAAAATCGGCGCTGAAGATTTCTTCGCCGTTATACGTGCAGGAAAAGAACGTGATGATGTCGCGCGGAATGCGCTGCCCGGTGGTGGTGTAGCGGAATCCGGTCTCCATGATGTGCGCGATCAGCGTCTTGATCTCGAACACCTGGCCGCGCTTGACCTTGGCCGGCACATTGACGAGCGGACGAGCCATCTAGAGACCCTCCACGCAGGCGGCCATGGTGACGATCAACTCGGCCGAGGCCGACCAGAAACTGCCGTCGCTCATTTCGGCGATGGCGGTAATCATCTGGGTGTCGGCCAGGCGAAAGCGAGTCGCGATCTTGGCCTTGCCGGCGCGCGGGCCGAGATGGATGCCGATGACGTTGGGCTGCGGGTTCTTTTCGTTGAAGACGTGAATCGACTTGACGTAGTCGGCCGCGGTCATCGGGCTGTCGACCGTGATCACCAGCGACACGGTATTGCCGTTTTCGACCAGTGGCGGCACGTCGAGTTCGATGCGGCCTTTGCGCACCGTCGCGTTGCCGACCACCTTGCGCATCGCCATGCGCATTTCATCCGGCGTGGCGCGCGCCGCCCCGGCGCTGAACGTCGCGACCATACCGCCGGCCAAAGCGCCGATCACGAACTCGCGCCGCGATGTGCCCTCACTCATGCGTCATCTCTCATCGGTCGCGTAGCGTGGCAAGAAAGGCCACCACGTCCTCGATCTGCTCGGCGGTCAATAGCGGCTTGCCGCGAAACGCCGGCGCCACCCGGTTGAGCCCATCGACCGCATAATAGGCCGGCATAATCGTGTCGGGATTGAGCCTGTGGCTGTCGGCCATACGCAGCCGCAACTCGCCCACCGACCAGCGCGAACCCGCGCCCTTCAGGTCCGGCGCCAGATTGCCCTGGAACCGCTCCTCGGGAAACGGGCCGGAATGACACAACAGGCACAAGCCCACTGTGCGCGTGATCACGATCTCACGTCCACGTACCGGGTCACCCGGCACGCCGGTCAGGGAAGCGGCAATGGCGTTACCGTCGATTCGATACGGGCGCAGTTCGTCGGCCTGCCCGGCTCCGCCGAACAGCGCGAACATCACGACGGCAATGCGCGCGGCGAGCCTCATCCGAACACCTCGCCGGTCGCCGCGGCAAACCACGCGTCGGCGTCTTTCGCCTCCTTGGCGCGCAATTCCTGCGGCGCGTCGACCGGGCTGAGCGCGGCGCTGCCTTCGACTTCGATATAGTTGTCGCCGACCGGCTGGTATCGGCCGCCTTGCGAAATGGCGTAGTCCGGCGCGATCAGGCTGAAGCAGGTGCTGGTCAGCGTCGGCGCTGGCGGCGTGTTGCCGGCGAGCAGAGCCGCCACCGCCGCAGCGCAGATTTCGGCCTGCGAACGCGCCGCCGACGCCGAGCGCGGCATGGCGCCGGCGATCGCCGCGTCGCCGATGACGTGAATATTCGGCTGCAGCCGCGACTCGAACGTCACCGGATCGACGGGACACCAGGCGGTGCGGTCGGCAACACCGGCAATGCCGGACAATTGTCCGGCCGTCTGGCGGGGGATGATGTTGGCCACCGCTGGCTTGTAGGTGTCGAAATCGGTCGTCACCGTCATGGTCTTTGGATCGACCGCCGTGACCAGGCCGCCGTCCGACAGCGGCACATATTCGAGAACGCCCTGATACAGCGCCTTCCACGCGTTCTGGAACTGGCTTTGCATGGTGAAGCCGTCCTTGGCGTCGAGCACGATCACCTTGGACCGGGGCTTGCGCGTCTTGAGCATGTGGGCGATCAGGCTGGCCCGCTCGTACGGCGCTGGCGGGCAGCGTGACGGCGTCACCGGCACCGAGACCACCACCACGCCGCCGTCGTCCATGGCCGCGAGTTGCCGCGCCAGCAGCGCCATCTGCTCGCCACCGCTCCAGGCATGAGGCATGATGGCGGCGGCCTCGCGCGAATAGCCGGGGAGCGCCTCCCACATGAAATCGATGCCGGGCGCCAGCACCAGCCGGTCGTAGTCGAGCCGTTGCCCGCCGGTGACCGTCACCGCGCGCGCCGCGGCATCGACCGTCTCGGCGGCGGCATAGACCATCTCGACGCCTTCAGCCGCGACGGCGTTGTAACGGAACTCTTGAAGCGTGAGGTCGCGCAGGCCCGCGATGCCGGCATTGCTCATCGGGCACGCGGCATAGACGCGGTTGGGCTCGACCAGCGTCACCGCAAGCCTGGCGTCGGCCCGCTTGAGGGCGCGGGCGCACGCAGCGCCGCCAAAGCCGCCGCCGATCACGACGACGCGCGCCCGGGCGCCTTGCGCGAAGGCCGGTAAAGGAAAAATGGCGGCCGAAGCCGCCATTGCCGTTTTCAGAATGTCGCGTCTTGTCGCGCGATGTTTTCTCATAGGCGCATCCCGAACCTGATGACGCGCTTCGTGCCGCAACGACGCGGGCGGTCGCCCGTATCTTATCACACCATGACCAGCCCATGGTTCTTGAGCGGGAACGTCCGGTAGCGTTTGCCCGTCGCGGCCGTGATGGCGTTGAGCACCGCGGGCGGGGCCACGCAGATGGTCGGTTCGCCAACACCGCCCCAGAATCCGCCGGATGGCATGACAATGGCTTCCACCTTCGGCATTTGCGCGATCCGCATCGAGTCGTAGTTGTCGAAGTTGGTCTGCTCGACGGCGCCAG
>CAITEM010000210.1 GCA_903891395.1 uncultured Hyphomicrobiales bacterium
CACCGGCACGATTTCGTGCCCGGCGTCGAGCGCGTGATAGACGTTGGCCAGCGTCTGCGCCTCGACGCCTTGGCTAGCGTCGACGACCAGCAGCGAGCCTTCGCAGGCCGCCAGCGAGCGGTTGACCTCATAGGCGAAATCGACGTGGCCCGGCGTGTCCATCAGATTGAGGATGTAATCCTTGCCGTCATGGGCGCGGTAGTTCAGGCGGACGGTCTGCGCCTTGATGGTGATGCCGCGCTCCTTCTCGATGTCCATCGAGTCGAGTACCTGCTCTCGGCCGGCCATCTCGCGCGCGTCGAGGCCGCCGGTGAGCTGGATCAACCGGTCGGCGAGCGTCGACTTGCCATGGTCGATATGCGCGACAATGGAGAAATTGCGGATGTTTTCGATGGGGAAGGCCGTCATGGGGGCGAGATAACACCCGTCTTGTCCGCGAACAAGGCGACCGCAGGGTATCCGGCAGAAGCGTCGGTAAAAGAAGGGTAGTGGGCTTCTTTACAGCCTCAGGTTTTAATTCTACACCATGAGGCGAGGTATTTGAGTAGGATACTCTTAGCGTGTGCCGGACATGCCCTTAATCTGATCCCAAAAACCATGGAGATGGCGATGGCGGCTGAGTTGAAGGACGCGGTGCATGCTTGGCTTAAAGCCCACGATCCCAAGGGGCCGCATACGCTGAGGGCGACCTTGGCGACCTCCACGGAGCGGGCGGCGGCGGCGGCCGTGGTGGCCGGCCCGAACGCCGCCAAGGACGTGGCGGCGAGCGCCACCCTGGCCAGTACCGCCACCACCGACGCGCCGCACGCCCGCGACGACTTCAAGAATTACCCGATGGACGGCTGCACCAGTCTTTTGAACATGGCGCGCGTCAAAGCCAACTTCAATCCGAGTCTCGGCATGACGGCCGCCAACGTCACCGCCTATGACGATTACATCAAGCGCGTGGTCGCCTGTCCGCTGTTCAACATCGACATGTCCGACCGCCAGACCATTCATCGCGACAGCAGCGACTACGACGAGTTGATCAACGCGGTCGCCGATACGTTCGACGGCGTCGAGGCCGACGACAAAGACAAGATCAAGGACAGTGTCAAGAACCTGGTCAACTCGGCGGCGAGCAATTCCGGCAGCGATGAATCGACCGACCTGTTCGTGCAGTCGGTGATCTATTCCGGCACCAGCGCCACCAGCCTGGTGTACTCGATCTTCATCTACTCCAGTCATGTCCATCTGGTCGACAACAAGAGCAAGGGCCATCATACGATGCAGGAGGATTTCGACGTCCAGCGTTCCAAGCTGACGTTCCGCATCAATGACTGGCCGCACTTCGCCACCGCCGTGTGGGACAAGCAGTGGACGTCGGTGAGCGACTGGCTCGACGACAACACAACGCCGACCGGCACCAGCACCACGCTGACGACCTGTATCAAGCCGGCGACGTGACGGAGTGGTTTGACCGCGCGCCGGCTGTCGCGCGTGCGGCGGCCGCAATCGCAAGGCAGGCAGTCATCGGTCGGTACGCAGCGGGGGGAGCGTCATGGATCTTGGAAACTGGTTCGCCACGACGCCCTTTCCGGGCGGCGGCGGTGGTGGTGGCAACCAGACCAAGGACCTCAACCGCACGATCGTGTCGCGGCCGAGCCCGCTGCACGGCCCGTTGACGCAACGCGCGGTGCTGCAATCGAGCCAGCGCGATGCGCTGATGGCGCAGGACGCGCGCACCAAGGCGAGTTTTGCCGCCGGCGGCAAGAGCGCCGGGCTGGCCTCCTTCCAGGAGACGCCATTGAGCGGCGCCACCACGGTGTTCGACTATGCGCGCCAGGCCGCCGGTTTCGATCCCACCATGGCGTTTCCCGGTGTCTGCAACGACGCTTCGGCGTCGGCGGCCAACAGCGCCCAGGTCAACAATTATTTCGCCCATTTGCGGGCATGCCCGCTGCTCGGGACCAGCAATGCCACCGACTTCTGGGAATGGCCCAATCCGAACAGCCACGGCATCCTGACGGAAGACATCGTTACCCAATGCATCTTCGGTCCGCTGTTCGCCACGCTGCCCGTCCCGGCGGCCATGAGCGATGCCCACGCCCGCGTCAGCCGCTTCGTTGCCGACGTTCAGGCCCATGGCGGACGCCGCTGCATGAATCCATTTTACGCTTGCGCGATCGTGCACAACAGCGATGAGGACATCGAGATCAACATCATCACCGCCACGCTCGACATCTGGAAGGTCGGCCAATACTGGATCAACGGCTATGTCGCCAGCAACAGTCTGTCGCTTGCATTCCGCGCCGGCCGATTCAAGCAGCAGGCCGAGCAGATCGCGGACCACCACTATCAATCGGTGTCCGACTGGCTCGACAGCAATTGATACTCGATCCCGGCGGCGCCGGGGAATTCTGCAGAACGCGGGCATCCAATTGAACAACCAGTCCGCTCTTTTCGAGTTCCGGCCTGCTTGCGGGGCGCTCAGAGCGACGGGAGGGTTGGACGACTACCGCCGTGGCATGTCATAGGGCATTGCCATGCGTTTCCCCAATCCCCTGACCGCTGCCCACCGCTACCGTGACGCCCTGACCGACCCGGCCCGTGCCGACGGCACCGTCGTGCTCTCGCTGATCGTCTACACGGCGCTGTGGGCGGCCTACGGCACCATCGCCAAGGGCAGTCAGGGCCTGCACTACGACATGGCCGAGGTGATCGCCTGGTCGCGCGATCTCGACTTCGGTTATCTCAAGCATCCGCCGCTCGCCGCCGGGATCGTTTGGGTGTGGTTCAGCGTCTTCCCCGTCGCCGAGTGGTCCTACTATCTGCTGGCGATGACGATGCCCGCGATCGCGCTGTGGTTCGCCTGGCGGCTGTCGGCGGACTATCTCGACATCGAGAAGCGCGTCGTCGGGCTGGCGCTGCTGACGCTGGTGCCGTTTTTCAATTTTCATGCGCTGAAGTTCAACGTCAACACGGTGCTGATCCCGCTGTGGGCTGCGACCACGTTCTGGTTTCTGCGCTCGTTCGAGACGCGCAGCCGTCTCTACGCCGCGCTTGCGGGTATCGGAGCCGCCGGCTGCATGCTGGGCAAATATTGGTCGATCTTTCTGCTCGCCGGGCTGGTGCTTGCGGCGTTGATCGACAAAAGGCGCGCGCAATACTTCTTCTCGTCGGCGCCGTGGATCACGCTGGTTGCCGGATGGATCGTGCTGGCGCCGCATATGATCTGGCTGGTGCAGCACGATTTCGCGCCGTTCGGCTACGCCATGGGCATTCACGGCGACAAGCCGTTCGGCCCGACAGTGGCCGCCGCGCTCGGCTATCTCGGTGGCTCGCTCGGCTATGTCGCGCTGCCGCTGATTATTGTGTTCGTCGCCGCCTGGCCGAACCGCGCCATGCTGGCCGACATGATCTGGCCAAGCGAGCCGAAGCGGCGGCTGGCCGCCGCCGCGTTCTGGCTGCCGTTTCTGTTGCCGGTGATAGGCGCGGTGGCGAGCGGCACCGAAATTACTTCGCTGTGGTCGATGCCGGCCTGGACGCTCTTGCCGGTGCTGCTGTTGTCGTCGCCGAACGTGACGCTGCGCGCGGTCGACACCCGCCGCATCTTGATTGCCGCCGTCGCGGTGCCGCTGCTGATGCTGATCGCCGCGCCGGGCCTCGCGGTTCTGGTGCATCGCTCCGGGCCGCAGCCGGCCGCGGCGCAAGGGCGATTGCTGGCGACCCAGATCGAACAGCTTTGGCATCAGATGAACCCGCTGCCGCTGCAGTATGTCGGCGGCGACGCCGAGATCGCTTACAGCGTCGTCGCTTATGCCTATGACCGCCCGCACGCGCTGCCGGGTCTGCCGCAACCGGCGGCGGCATTGCTCAAGCAGAGCGGTTTCGTGCTGGTGTGCTTTGCCGAAGACATGGCCTGCGTCAGCGCGGCGCGCGCGCAGGCGACGGACAGCAGCGTGGTCTCCAGCGAGATTTGGCGGCGTTATTGGGGCATGCAGGGCAAGCCGCAGCGCTACGCCATCGTCATCGTGCCGCCGAAGTAG
>CAITEM010000211.1 GCA_903891395.1 uncultured Hyphomicrobiales bacterium
CCAGACTGTTCATCGTCGTCCAGTTGTAGCTCAGCCCCATCATCTGCAGCGGGCAACTGCCGTCCTGGTCGGCCGGGAACAGTGTCGAGGCCGACGAATCGGGCAGGCTCACGTCGGCCGGATTCGGCGCGGTCACGACCTGGTCGTAGCTCTGGTCGCGGTCGGTGATGCAGCCGTTCCAGGTATTGTGGTTGTTCGGCACCCAGGTCGTGGTGGTCGTGCATTTATTGGTGGTTTTGCCGTTCTTGCCTGTCTTTGTCGTGGTGCAAGTCTGGCTCGACGTGTCATGGCCGTTGTCGTCTTCCCAGTCGCTCCAATCGATCCAGTTGCCGGCGTAGTTTGAAGCGCCGACATTGACGTCGTCGGCGAAGGGGATGATCGAAACGTAGACGTCGCCGTTGGTGCCGGCGGCCGCCTGCAATTGAGCCAGCAGGTTCTTGGTCGCGCTCTTGAGGGCGGCGATCTTGCCGTCGTCCTGCATCGAGCCGGTATTATCCAGCGCCAGCGCGACGCGCAGACGTGTGGAACCCCACGCCGACGTCGATGAGCCTGTCACGGTGATGTTGTTGTAGCCGATGATGCCGAGAAAGGCGGTCGGCACGGTCGCCGAGCCGTTCACGACGACCTTGGATCCGCCGGTCACCGTGTAGGTGGCGCTGATCGCGATGTTCTTGGCTTCGGGCTTGGTGAAAAGCGCGGTGAAATAGTTGAGGGCGTTGGTCTGCAGCGTTCCGCTGCTCACGGTCGCCGCATCCTTCGACAACATCAGCGCGGTCGAATCGAGCGCCGCCTGCATCGCGGCCTTGACCGAGTTGGCGTGGCTGTAATCGACCGCAAAGCCGACGGTGCCGACGATCGGTAACGTCGCGAGCGCGAAGGTCACCGCGATATTGCCGCCGTTGGCCGTGCGGAACGCGCCGAGCGTGCGTCGAAACTTGGTCCAGAAGGTCATAACGTCCACCCGAATACGGTTGAATTCGCTTACGTTCATACCGACGGGTCTTAAATCGCTGGTATATGGCGGCGGCGAAAATCCGCGGCGTCCGGTAAGTGTTTGGACCGAGGACGTCGCCGAAGTTCCATATATCCAAGGGCTTGGCTGGTTAATGTGGCCTGCCTTCAATCGGGCGAATGCCGAATAGTTCTTATCCGACGTCCTTAATGGTTGGTTGGTGCTGGCGGCCCGCAAGCCCGACTTGGACTGCGTCGAAAAGGGGCAAATCTTGCCTTCGCTCGGCGCCAGCGGCTTGTGATCCGAGAACCAGTGGATATCTGATGCCGGGAGGGCGGAAACCACGCGTTTCCTGTCCCGGATCGGGGCAAAGCCCGCCAAACCCGCATTTTACGCGAATTGCCGGCTTGGAATGGCGGCGTCCCGGCCTTTAAGATGAGGATGGAATGCTTTCGACCCCGGCCACGTCATGACCGCCATTGCAAACGACACGCCGCCCACCCAGCTGAGTTTCCTCGGCCGCCTGGCGCACGCCCCCCGCATGGCGGACGACGACCGCAAGCGGAAGGGCGACAACGGTGCCCCCGGCGGGCCCGGCACCGCGGTCATCACCAAGACCAAGACGCAGACCAAAAAGCCGAACCTGTATCGCGTGCTGATTCTCAACGATGACTACACGCCGATGGAATTCGTCACGCACGTGATCGAGCGTTTCTTCGGCAAGGATCACGAAGCCGCCACGCGCATTATGTTGCATGTGCATCACCATGGCATCGGCGAGTGCGGTACCTATACTTACGAAGTGGCCGAGACCAAAGTGACGCAGGTCATGGACTTTGCCAGAAAACATCAGCATCCTTTGCAATGCGTGATGGAAAAAAAGTGAGATTCGGGGGACGCCCAATACAATGAAGATGGGAAGCAAATGCCAACGTTCTCGCGAAGCCTAGAGCAGTCTCTTCACCGGGCCCTTGCCCTCGCCAATGAGCGGCACCACGAATACGCGACGCTTGAGCATCTGCTGCTGGCCCTGATCGACGATCAGGACGCTTCCGCGGTGATGCGGGCCTGCAATGTCGATCTCGACAAGTTGAAGC
>CAITEM010000212.1 GCA_903891395.1 uncultured Hyphomicrobiales bacterium
TAGAGCTGGTAGATGATCTGGTGGTTCATCGTCCCGCCGAATTGCGGGTGCGGATGCAGGATGATCGCGATCGGGGCGTTCTTCTGGCGCGCCGGGTGGTAGCGCCCCTCGATCCGACCTGCGGGACCGGTGAAAATGACTTCAGGCATGGTTTAGACCTCGAACCTGGCTTGTTGCGCGCTTGTCGCGCTTTTGTCGTTTACGGGCCGCGTCATCGCGGCGGTGGCAGTGGCGCCTGATACGGCGGCCGGACTAGTTTAGAATTATTCTAATTATAAGATTTCCGCTGTTCACAGGGCCAACAGGGCTGTAAGTTGCACCGTGAATGGCGGTTTCTAACACAACCCCCCGGGCAAAAAGCAAGCTTTTTGGTCCATTCACGCTTGAAAACGGTATTTAGGTACTCGAACGCCGATGACGGAACGGGCTTACTTCGACTGGAACGCAACCGCGCCCCTACGGCCGGAGGCCCGCGAGGCCATGGTTGCGGCGATGGCTCTGACGGGCAATGCCTCGTCGGTCCATGCCGAGGGCCGGGCTGCGCGCCAAGTCATCGAGGCTGCACGTCAAAAGGTAGCGGTTCTGGTCGGCGCCGAGGCCAAGAACGTCACCTTCACGTCGGGCGCGACCGAGGCGAATATGTTGGCGCTGACGCCGTCGGTGACGAGCGGCGGCCGCAAGGCTTTGCGCGACAAGCTTTTTTTCTCTGCCATCGAGCATCCTTCGGTGCGCGCTGGCGGCCGGTTTCCGGCAGGCAGCACAGAGGAACTACCGGTGACCCGCGAGGGTTTGCTCGACCTTCAGGCTCTTAGAACGGTTCTTGCTCGGTCTGAGCATCCCCTCGTGTCGGTGATGCTCGCCAACAACGAGACCGGCGTGATCCAGCCGATCGCTGAAATCGCCGCCATGGTTCATGAGGCCGGCGGTATCCTGCATGTCGATGCGGTGCAGGGGGCTGGGCGCATCGACTGTCAGACGGCGGAACTGGGCGCCGACCTCGTCAGCATTTCTGCGCACAAGCTGGGCGGGCCTCAGGGCGTCGGCGCGCTCGTGCGCCGCGGTGACATCCACATAAGTGCGGCGCTGATCACCGGCGGCGGCCAGGAGCGCGGCTTGCGCGCAGGTACCGAGAATATCGCGGCGATTGCCGGTTTCGGCGCGGCCTGCGCTGCTGCGGGTGTTGCAAGGCAGGCGGACGCCGCGCGCATGGCGCGACTACGCGACACGCTGGAAGCCGGCCTCAAGGCGGCGACCCCGCAAGCGGTAATTTTCGGCGCCGATGCGCCGCGCCTGCCCAATACGACGCTGGTGGCGGTTCCCGGCATCAAGGCCGAGACGGCCATAATCGCCTTCGATCTCAGCGGCATAGCGCTTTCGTCGGGTTCTGCCTGTTCGTCCGGCCGGGTCCAGGCCTCGCACGTGCTGACGGCGATGGGCGCCGATGACGACCTGACCCGCGGTGCGCTTCGCCTCAGCCTTGGCTGGAGCACCACGCAAGACGATGTGAATAGGTTGCTAAATGCTTGGAATACCGTGATTTCGTCACTACTTAAGACACATGCCACTGCCGCATAACGCGGCGTCCATCAGGAATGATCGAAGCGCGAACAGCGACCCGACCATAACCGACTGATCCACCCGCGGTCCTTGAAACCGCACGGAGGGAAGAATGCCGGCCGTACAAGAGACCGTCGATCGGGTCCGACAGATCGACGTTGACCAATACAAATA
>CAITEM010000213.1 GCA_903891395.1 uncultured Hyphomicrobiales bacterium
CCCCTGCGAGGTCAGCACGTCAACCTGCCGCAGCTTCGTGACGATCTCTTCAGCCGTGTGTCTCTTCCTTGGCATTCTTCAGTCCTCCATCAGGCCATAAGCCATACATCAGGGAGGACCACTTCTCAGGGGGCAGACCACTGGGCCGGTCGCAAGATGGGTGGCGCACAGGCGCAGCCGCCTGCACCGGCATTGCCGCCGCCGACAACCGTTGCGGCTGCACCGCCCGCCTACCAGTGGTCGCCGCCTCCGCAGTCTGCGGCTGCGCCTCCGGTGGCTGCTCCAGCCTCACCGCTGCAAGCGGTGGCCGCGCCACCTCCAGTGTCGGCGCAAGGCCCGCTCGGCGGCGGGCAGAGCGCCGGTGTCGACCAAACACCTCCTCAGACGCCGCCGTTCTCGCCGCTGCAATTCCCGCAGCGACGACCGCCAAACACGACGCAGCTCGCAGCTCTGCTCGTTCACGCCCCGCCCTCGGTGCGCGGCTTAATTTCCAGAGGATAAATTTTAAATGGCTACTGGCGTTCAAGCTTGGTCGAAAACAGCCGCGAGTAACGCGACCGCCGACAGCGCGGTAAACTGGGCCGAGGGCATGGCCCCGTCTGCGGTCAATGACAGCGCGCGCGCCGAAATGGCGAGCGTTGCGAAATGGCGCGACGATCTTAACGGCTCGCTCACAACGGCAGGCAATTCGACCGCCTACACGCTGACGAGTAACCAAGGCCTCACCGCGACAGCGGGCTCGGTGATCGCGTTCGCGCCGCACGCCACAAATGACGCGACAGTGACAATCGCGGTCGACAGCATCGGCGCAAAACCACTGCGCTCTGCGCCGGGCGTCGAGCTTCCCGCAGGCGTATTGATTTTGGGAACGCCCTACACCGCGACCTACTATGCGTCGAATTCGGGCGAATGGATTTTGTCGAGCTTCTACGGCAATCCATACAGCGTGCCAATCGGCGGTGGCATGTTCTATACGGGCACGACCGCGCCCAATAGCGCGTTTGTGCTGCCATTCGGGCAGGCGATCAGCCGCACGACATATGCGACTTATTTTTCGCTCGTCGGCACCACCTACGGCACGGGCGACGGCTCGACCACCTTTAACGTCCTCGACCTGCGCGGGCGCGCAGTCTTTGGCCTCGACAATATGGGCGGCTCCGCTGCTGGCGTGCTCACGTCTACCTATTACGGCGCGACTCCGACAACGCTCGGCGCGAAGGGCGGCGCACAAAGTCACACGCTAACCGCGAATGAGTCTGCTGCGCTCACCTATACATCGGCGGTGACCGAAAACCCGCACGCACATAATTTCACTAGCGGCGATATGACCATTAATGGCAGCACCGGTTCCCCCGGCCTCGGGTCGCCGAGCGGTGGCACCGCTGCTTTCGGACACTCGACAAGCACGGCGGGCGCGACCACCGGGCTAAGCGTTAGCACAAGCTCCAACGCTGGCGGCGCAGCCCATTCAATTATGCCGCCCGCTATCGTCCTGCCATTCATTTTGCGGATTATTTAACGGAGTTTGCCACTGCTGGCGGCGTTGCCTCGCCGGGGAAGTCAAACCACAGGCATGCGGCGCATACGATTACTAAAATCGCCGCAGCAATTATGTCGACCTTCTTCATGTTCGCTCCCCCCCCCTCGGCCAGCATTAAGTAGTCGCAAACTAAACCCGCGTCCCCGCCGCTGCAAGCCGCCTTTAGGGCGGCTTTTTTTATGGACCATTACAATGAGCTGCTGGGCAGACGCTTGGTTTATTCCCGAATGGCGCATTGCGCACCGGCTTTGGTCGGTGCGCGTCGCCGTCCTATGGGCGGTGATTTCCGGCGCTTGGGTCGCCCTGCCCGCCTTTCAAGGATTTCTCCCGCCGCTCGAATTCGCCGCGCTCTGCATTGCGTTCTCCGTCGCAATGGTTTTGGCGCGCCTCACTCACCAGCCGGGCGTCACATAGGAACCAGCGATGGCTCTGCAAAAGAAACACTATATCGGAATGCTGACGGCTGGCGTCATTGCGCTAACCGCTGGCACCGCCTCGCAGCAAGGCTACCTCCCGAAATGGGAGGGCCCGGTTAAGGCGACCCAAGTCGCCATTCATCAGAAATTCGACCCGAGAGGCGTTGTTACGGTCTGCTCGGGGATTACGAATTACGACATCAAGACCCTTAAGCCCGGCGATGTATACACACGCGCCATGTGCGACGACGCCTTAGCGGCGGCGCTGCCGAAATACAACGCCATGCTCGCGTCATGCCTGCCGCCCGATTTCGCGGTGAGCGATCACCAGCACACCGCCATGCTGAGCTTTGTCTACAACGTAGGGCGCGGCAATTTTTGCAACTCATTAGTTGGCCGCGAATTCCGCGCGGGCAATCGCGCTGCGGGTTGTCGGGCAATGGGAAACTTTACGCGAGCTGCTGGCAAGAAATTGGCCGGGCTTGTGCGCCGCCGTTACGAAAAATTCGACGGCGAAATCGCTTGGTGCTTGCGAGAGGACTAACCAACACATGATTGCAACGCTTTGGACGCTCGTCTGGCATTTCGGCATTGGCGGCGTCGGTATCGCAGGCGCGCTCGCGTTCGCCTGGTTCTCCCCCGTTTTTAAGAAAACCGCCCTGTGGGTCGCGCTGAGCATCGCCCTTGTGTTGGGCAGCTACGCAACTGGAGTCGTCAATGAAAATTCCTACTGGCAAGCGAAATGGGACGCCGCCCAGGTCAAGGCTGTCAAGCGTGGCACGACCGCTCGCGCTCGGGCTGGCGCTGATGCTGCTAGCGGCGTGCGGGACGACCGGGACACTGACGACTGACGCAGCGACATGCGCGGCGGTCAAGCGCTCCCCGCTCTACTCGGGAAAGAAACTAGAGGCCGCAGTCGGCAAACCGTTCCGCCTTTGGGTGGTTACGACAAACGGAACGCTCAAACGTTTGGGGTGCCCAAATGAGTGACGGATTAATGGGCGCGATTGTCGCCGTCTTTCTCGCGCTCACCGGCTGGCAATGGCGGCTCGCGTCGCGACTGTCAAACGCCGAGACATCAGCAGAGCAAGGCGCGCGCCTCGCCGCCGAGGCGGACGCCCGCGCCGACATTCTGGAGCGGCGCTTGAATGAACATCAAGTCTATTCCGCGCGCGAGTATGCCAACCGCGAAAATCTCGCCGCGCTGGAAAACAAACTAATCGAGGCGATCAACCGACTAGGCGACCGCCTCGACAATGCTTTCATGCACCGCGAAGTGAGGTAACAGTTTGCCAGTCCCCGGCGTGCCGCAGATTGCCTTTATCGACATCGAGACCGCCCCAATCAAAGCCTATGCGTGGCAAATGTTTGAGACCAATTTGCTGCACGTCATTGAGCCGACCTATCTACTTTCTTATGCCATAAAGCGCCCCGGCCAAAAGCAGGTCACGACCCGGGCGCTTTGTGACTATCCCGGCTACGCCAGCAACATGACCAGCGATCACGCTTTGCTGGGCGACCTCTGGCACGACCTCGACGAGCACGATATTTTTATCGCTCACAACGGCGACAGCTTCGATTTCAAAAAAATCAACGCGCGCCTCGTCGCTCTCGGCTATCCGCCGCCGCGTCCCTACAAGACAATCGACACGCTCAAAATCGCGCGCCGCCATTTCAAATTCGACAGTAACAAGCTCGACAACCTGGGCCGCTATCTCGGCGTCGGGCGGAAGGTGCCGCACACAGGCAAAGACCTGTGGCTGGGCTGCATGGCAGGCGACGCCAAGAGCTGGCGCACCATGAAGCGCTACAATGCTGGCGACGTGACGTTGCTAGAGGACGTTTACGAAAAGCTCAAACCCTGGGCGTCCGCGCACCCTGACCTCACCGCCTATAGCGGCGTCTGCGGGTGTCCCGTTTGCCAGTCGCGGCACGTCACCCGCAAGGGCTTCAAAATCAACCGCACCCGCAAGGTGCAGCAGTTTCAGTGCCAGGAATGCGCACATTGGTTTTCAAGGCCGCTGACGCATGTATTGCATTCGTGAGGTCGACGGCACCGACGAGGAAATAGCCGACACCCTGCGGGCGCTGCATACCCTCACTTTTTTTGACAGTGCCCCGCCGATCAATCCCGAGGTCGGGCATTGGTGGCTCGCCTACTGCGGCGGCGACGCCGTCGCCTTCGCAGGAATGCGGCCCTCAATCACCCTCCCGTCTTTCGGATATCTGGAGCGCGTCGGCGTGTTGCCGGGCCATCGCGGGCACGGGCTACAGCGACGGCTTTTGAGGTGCCGCGAGGCGCGGGCCAAGCGCAACGGCTGGCTCGGCGTCATTTCCGACACGACGGATAATGTGCCGTCTGCAAACAACCTAATCGCGTCGGGCTATCGGATATTCAGCCCGAAAGCGCCGTGGTCGTTTTCGAGCGCCGTTTACTGGCGCAAGGTTTTCTAGTTTGGGGTGACGCTGAGGCACGCTGCAAGTCGGGCATTATCGCCCCGCGCACGGCATTAGCCGGATAGCCGACCGTCACACCCCGCCGCCGCTCGCCTTCGGGCGGGCGGCGGTTTTTTGCGTGAGAGCGCGGTTTGCAAAGGGGTTTGCAAGCCATTACAAACCGTGTCGAAATGTCTAATGAAATCAACAATGGCCGCAAGTCCGGTCGACTGACAAGGGCGACGACGCCCGCGCCGGTATTGAGCCCGGTGACGCTGCTGCGCATAGCCATCATTCTCGGCGTGCTGGCGGTGTGGGAGTTTCTGTCGCATTCCGGCTGGCTCTATCGCGATGTGGTGCCATCGCTACTGGCCATCGGCCGCGCGATGGTGGAACTGCTGACGCATGGCGACTACTATTTCAACCTTGGCGTCACCGCCGCAGAAGTCGGCTTTGCGCTTCTCGTCGGCGGCGGCGCCGGTGTCGCCGTTGGCATTCTGCTTGGCGCCAACCGCTTCCTCGCCAAGGCCTTCGAGCCCTACCTGTATTATCTCGGTCCCACGCCGAAGATCATCTTCTTCCCGATCATGATCATGTATTTCGGCGTCGGACCAGAATCCAAGGTCGCGCTTGGCACTTTGTCCTGCTTCTTTCCTGTCGCGCTGTCGGTCGCCGCCGGCATGCGCGGCATCGACAAGGTGCTGATCCGCGTCGGTCATAGTTTCCGCGCCAACACCTGGCAGATGGTGACGAAGATTTACCTGCCGGCCATGCGCCATCCCATCATAAACGGCGTGCGGCTCGGCCTGGGGGTGGCGCTGATCGGCGTGCTGCTGGCCGAGACCAAGCTTTCCAACAAGGGCATCGGTTTCCTGATCATCCAGGCCTACAGCATTTTCGACATGCCGCGCATGTACGCCATGCTGATCGTACTGTTCGTATTGTCGATCGGCGCTAACGCGCTGGTCGGCCGTCTCGGCGGCCTGCACACCATCAAAAGAACGTAAAAACAAACCGGGAGGATGCCATGAAACATGTTCGACTGATTGCCGGCGCCGCCATGCTGGCCGCGGCCTTGAACGGCCCCGCCCGCGCCGACGACCTCATCAAGATGACCATCGGTCAGCGCGGCAATTGGGACACCGCGATCACCGAGCTCGGCACCAAGGCCGGCATCTTCAAGAAGCACGGCCTGACGCTGGAGATGATCTACACCTCCGGCAGCGGCGAGACGCTGCAGCCAGTGATTTCCGGCAGCGTCGATTTCGGCCTCGCGGTCGGCACGCTCGGCGCCATGGCCGCCTACTCCAAGGGCGCCCCGGTGCGTATTATCGGCGCGCAGGCGACCGGCGCCGCCGACTATTGGTACGCCAAGAACCCGGCGATCAAGACGCTGCAGGACATCGGCGACCGGACCATCGCCTTCTCCTCGAACGGCTCCTCGACCCAGAGCGTCGTGCGCGCCTTCATCAGCGAGTTCAAGCTGACGGCAAAGCCCCAGGCCACCGGCAATCCGGCGACGACACTGACCACGGTGATGACCGATCAGGTCGATGTCGGCTGGGCCTCGCCGCCCTTCGGTCTGAAGGAAATCGAGGAAGGCAAGATTCACATCGTCGCCAAGGCGACCGACGCCACCCTGGTGCGCGGCCAGACCATCCGCACGGTCGTCGTCAACACCGCGTTCCTGGAGAAGCACAAAGACATTGTCGACCGCTTCATGAAGGCCTATCGCGAAACCATCGACTACATGTATTCGGACAATCCGCAGGTCATCAAAGACTATGCCGAGTTCGTCAAAGTGCCGGAGCCGATGGCCAAGCGCGTTCGCGACGAGTTCTTCCCCAAGAGCATCGTCGATCCCGACAAGATCGTCGGCCTTGAATCGCTGATGCAGGAGGCGGTGAACCTCAAGTTCATCCCGACGCCTTTGACCAAAGCGCAGACCGACGAACTGATTCAGATTCCGCCGCGCAAGTAACAGAGAGAACGCCATGAACACGCCCGTTTCCCCGCATGCCGCGGCCGCCCAGGCCGTCCTCCTGCCGACCAATCGCGGCGCCTATTACGGCGGCGCCTGGCATGAGCCGAAGGCCGGCCGCTTCATCGATACGATGAGCCCCGGCACCGGACTATCGCTCGGCAAGGTCGCCGACGGCGGCGCCGACGATATCGACGCCGCCGTGGCGGCGGCGAAAGCCGGATTCAAGGAATGGAAGCGTGTGCTGCCTTTGGAGCGCGCCAAGATCCTGCGCCGCATCGCCGAAATCCTGCGCGCCAACGCCAACGAACTGGCGATGATCGACGCCGCCGACTGCGGCAATCCGGTGCGCGAGATGATCAGCGACGCCATGATCGCGGCGGCGCAGATGGATTTCTTCGCCGGTTTTGTGACGGAAATGAAGGGCTCGTCGATCCCGATGGGGCCAGACGTCGTCAATTTCTCGGTGCGCGAGCCGATCGGCGTGGTCGGCCGCATCATCCCGTTCAACCACCCGTTCA
>CAITEM010000214.1 GCA_903891395.1 uncultured Hyphomicrobiales bacterium
ATGCAGAACCAGTCGTCGCAGTGGCTCAACGTCCGCCGCGACAAGCCGGACTACATGGTGATGTACGGCTGGGGCGCGCTGCAGCCGACCGCGGTCAAGGAAGCCGTCAAAATCAGCTATCCGATGGACAAGTTCATCTCCATCTGGTGGCCGAGCGAGGATGATGCCGCCGCCGGTGGCGACGCCGCGAAAGGCTTCAAGTCGCTGAACTGGCATGCCGTCGGCGCCAATTTTCCGGCGCTGCAGGACATCAAGAAATACGTCACCGACAAGAACCTGACCCAGACCGACAAGAACCATCTCGGCAAGGTCATCTATAATCGCGGTGTCTATAACTCGATGCTGATTGCCGAGGGCATCCGCAACGCGCAGAAGATCACCGGCAAGAAAGTCGTGACCGGCGAAGACGTCCGCCGCGGCCTCGAGACGCTCAATGTCGATGAAGCGCGGCTGAAGGAAATCGGTCTCGCGGGCTTCACCGGTCCGGTGAAACTCTCTTGTGCCGACCACAACGGTCACTTCGCCACCTTCATGCAGGAGTGGGACGGCACCAAGTGGGTCAAGACCGGCGGCGATATCAAGCCGATGACCGACAAGGTCAACCCGCTGCTGACCGCTGCCGCCAAGGACTACACCGACAAGAACGGCAACTGGCCGAAGCGCACCGAGACCTGCGACAAGGCGTCGTAAGCTTTTTTACCCTCCCCCTTGTGGGGAGGGTGGGCCGAGTGTCGCGAAGCGACGCGAGGACCGGGTGGGGGTCGCGTTACGACATCGACCCCCACCCCGCTCGCTTCGCTCGCGACCCTCCCCACAAGGGGGAGGGTAAAGAAGAGCATGGGACGAAGATGAGCGTCGCGATGCAAACGGAAGGGACATCGGCCGCCCCCGCGGTCGAAAAAATTCTGACCGTCAACAACATCGAAGTCATCTACGACCAGATTATCCTGGTGCTCAAAGGCGTATCGCTCGACGTGCCGAAGGGCGGCATCGTCGCGCTGCTCGGCGCTAACGGCGCCGGCAAGACCACGACGCTGAAAGCCATCTCCAACCTGCTGCACGCCGAGCGCGGTGACGTCACCAAAGGCTCGATCGTTTTCGACGGCGAAGAGGTGCATAACCGTTCGCCGAACGAACTGGTGCGGCGCGGCTGTATCCAGGTGATGGAAGGCCGCCAGTGCTTTGCCCATCTGTCGATCGAGGAAAATCTCTTGACCGGCGCCTTCACGCGGCGCGACGGCCGCGCCGCGATCAAGCGCGACCTCGATATGGTCTACGGCTATTTCGGCAGGCTGGCCGAGCGCAAGAATTCGCTGGCCGGCTATACCTCGGGCGGCGAGCAGCAGATGTGCGCGGTCGGCCGCGCGCTGATGTCGCGGCCGAAGATGATCCTGCTCGACGAGCCGTCGATGGGACTGGCGCCGCAGATCGTCGAGGAGATTTTCGAGATCGTCAAAGATCTCAACGAAAGCCAGGGCGTTTCGTTTTTGCTGGCCGAGCAGAACACCAACATGGCATTGCGTTACGCGCGCTACGGCTACATCCTGGAGAACGGTCGCGTGGTGATGGACGGTGACGCCAAATCCTTGTCCGAAAACGAAGACGTCAAGGAGTTCTACCTCGGCATCTCCGAAGGTCGCCGCAAGAGCTTCCGCGACGGCAAGCATTACCGGCGCAGGAAGCGGTGGCTGGCGTGAGCGCGCGCGTCTATGGTGCGCCCATGGACGATGAATTTCGCGACGCCGATGTCTGGTGTGGGCATCCGCTTAAATTTGCCGGATACGCTTTGGGTTCAATCGGCGTTCTCGCTTTGCTCGTTGTCGGGTGGCCGAAGATGAGTCTTTTGTCTCGGGCCATGTCTGTCGCCGGCGCGCCGGTGTTTATCTTCATCACCCTTCGTTTGGTTGCGAACGCGATGCGCGGCCTGCGGCCGATGCTGTCGATTGGTCCACGCGGCTTGTTCGACTGGCGTGTCGCAAAAGCCTGGATTCCGTGGACGGATGTCACAAAGGTTATTTTGATACAAAAACCCGGCCAGGCCGTAAGAGGTTTGCGCATTCAGGTGGGGCCTCACTTCGCGGCGCAGTTCCCGGAATCGCTGCTGTCCCGGATACAGAGAGGGTCGAATTCGCTGACCGGCCTTGAAGGCTATACGATAGTCTTCGGCGGACTGGATGCGGACACCGACGCGGTCGCGCGTGCGCTTGACCGCCATTGTCCAGGTTGGCGGCAAAATTAGCCGGGATGCTTAAAATGCCGAGGCTTGCGTGACATGCCGGTCCTAGCAGCCTTCGCGGTGCTGCTGCTGCTGCTGCTTGCTCTCGTGTTCGGCCCGAGCCTGTGGGTCAAGCACGTCTTCAAGAAGCACGGCGTCGAACGGCCGGACTTGCCGGGCACCGGCGGGGAGTTGGCGCGCCATCTGTTGGACGAGGCCAATCTTCCCGACGTCAAAGTCGAGACGACGGCGGGAGGCGATCACTACGATCCCGGCGCGCGGACTGTGCGCCTCACGCCGCAGCATCATGACGGCCGTTCGGTCGCGGCGGTGGCCGTCGCCGCGCACGAGGTGTCGCACGCCATTCAGCACGCCCGCGGCGAACCGGCTTTTGCGCGGCGCATCGAACTTGTGCGCAACCTGACATGGATCGAGCGGCTGGCGACGGCAGTTGTCCTGCTCGCCCCCGTGGGCTTTATCGTTCTGAAATCGCCGGTGCTGTTTGCCGTGCACGCTGTCGCCGCGGTGGCATTGATGGGCATCGGCGTGGTCGTCCATGTGGTGACGCTGCCGGTAGAGTTCGACGCCAGTTTCGGCAAGGCGCTTCCCGTGCTGGAGCGCGGCCGCTATCTTGCCGATCGGGATATGCCCGCGGCGCGCAGCGTGCTTAAAGCGGCGGCCTATACGTACGTCGCCGCGGCGCTCGCAACGCTGCTCAACATCGCGCGTTGGTTTCGCTTTCTTTGATCGACCGGGTTTGACATGTCCGACCACTGCGACGACCTCGAAATCCGCGACCCTGATCTGCGCGAGCGCCGGCTGTTCACCGATCTGCCGGGGCAGATCGCGCGCGCCATGACGGCGCCGGGCTGGGCGGCGCATCTCAAGGACGTCGAGCCGCGATCCGTCACCGCGCGCGAGGCGCTGGCGAAACTGCCGGTGCTGCGCAAATCCGACATTGCCGAGCTGCAAAAGCAGAATCCGCCGTTCGGCGGCCTGAACGCGAAACCCGCGGGCACCTTTCGCCGGTTGTTAATGTCGCCGGGGCCGATCTTCGAGCCGCAGGCCGAAGGCGCTGACGGTGACGGCGCGGCGCGCGCCTGTTATGTCGCCGGCTTCCGCCGCGACGACGTCATCCACAACTCGTTTGCCTATCACCTGACGCCGGGCGGCTTCATTCTGGAGTCCGGCTGCTTCGCGCTCGGCTGCGCCGTCATTCCCGGCGGCGTCGGGAACACCGAGCAGCAACTGGACGCCATCGCGCATTACAAGCCGAGGGGGTACGTCGGCACGCCGGACTTCCTCAAGATATTGCTCGATACCGCCGAGAAAACGGGCAAGGACGCGTCGTCGATCAAGCGGGCGCTGGTGTCGGGCGCGGCGCTGCCCGCCTCGTTGCGCGACGAACTCGGCACGCGCGGCGTCGCCGTGCTGCAATGTTACGCCACCGCCGAACTCGGCGTCATTGCCTATGAGAGCACGGCGCAGGACGGGATGATCGTCAACGAAAGCGTCATCGTCGAGATCGTGCGGCCCGGCACCGGCGATCCCGTCGGCGCGGGCGAGGTCGGCGAGGTCGTGGTGACGACGTTTAATCCGGATTATCCGATGATCCGGCTCGCCACCGGCGACCTGTCGGCGTTTCTGCCCGGCACATCGCCCTGTGGCCGTACCAATATGCGCATCAAAGGCTGGCTCGGCCGCGCCGACCAGACCGCCAAGATCAAAGGCATGTTCGTGCACCCCAGGCAGGTGGCCGAAGTCGGGGCGCGTCATGTGGAACTGAAGCGCCTGCGGCTGGTGGTCGGCCGCGACAATGAGCAGGATACCATGACGCTGCTGGCCGAGTGCGCGGTGCCCGGTGCGGCGCTCCAGGCGGCGATTGCCGAGACCTTGCAGTCCGTCACCAAGCTCAAGGGTGCGGTCAAATTCGTCGTGCCCGGTTCGTTGCCGAACGACGGCAAGGTGATCGCGGATGAGCGGCCGGCCGGGTAGGGCGCTCTTGACCCCCCGCACCATTTCCGCCTGATAGAGCCATGAACGACGTTTCTCATCGTCCGTCCGGCCATCCCGCGATCCCGCCGCGCCGCATCGGCGTGCTGCTGGTCAATCTGGGTACGCCCGACGCCACCGACTACTGGTCGATGCGGCGTTATCTCAAGGAGTTCCTCTCCGACCGCCGCGTGATCGAAACCAACCGCGTCGTCTGGTGGCTGGCGCTCAATCTGGTGATCCTGACGATCCGCCCCGGCCGCAAGGGCAAGGATTACGACAAGATCTGGAATCGCGAACGCAACGAATCCTTTCTCAAGACCATCACCCGCGCGCAATCGGACAAGCTCGGCGCGAAGCTTGCCAACGATCCGCGTCTCTTGGTCGACTGGGCG
>CAITEM010000215.1 GCA_903891395.1 uncultured Hyphomicrobiales bacterium
TCTGGCATCAGGAAGCCAACGAACCGACCACGGCGTAGTGCCTATTCCAGCGCCAGCGTCTTTCTCACCCAGTGCCGCATCGGCTCGCTGCCTAGGAACGCGATGACGGCCGGCTCGGCCGCGGCGTCGGCGCCTTCGGCGACGACCGTCGCCACCAATGCGTCGCTGTCGTTGTTGTAGGCTATCGACGTCGCCGTAGACCGTGATCCCATCGCGTAGGTGCGTGACCGCCCCTTCATCCACGCCACATCGATTTGATGGCCAGCGCCGTGCGCCACGGCACCCGGCATAAAGTCGAAGTCGCTGAGCCGTTCGAGTTCGGTGTCGTCGGCGACGCCGATGGTGCTGCTGCAAAAGCCGATCTTGGCGCGGACATAAAGTTTAAGGTCGCTGCCGCAATCCGCCGCCCTGCACTGGAACGCCCTGCCCTCGCCCCACTGATCCATCGGGAACGGCCACCTGACCTCGGTCCACACCGGATGAGGTGAAGGTGCGGACTTTGACGGCGCCAGAACGAAGAACAGCAACGCCGCCGCCGCGCTGAAACCGAGCACGGCGGCGACTGTTGCCCGTCGTCTCATGGCGTTTCCATCCCGGATCGCCCTCTACTTCGGCGGCAGCCCCGCAACGTCGCGGGCCGCGCCAGTCACTTCCAGAATATGAAGCCCGGTATTGGCGCGATCGACGACATAGATGTAGCCGCGGTCGTCGGTCTCGACATTGTTGCTCTGGATCGCGACCTTGCACTTTTCCTGGCCATCGACCTTGATGCAGCGCTTGTCGGTTGCCTCTGTGATCGGCGGGATAAAGTAGCCGACTTCCTTGGGGTGATAGGGATCGCGGATGTCGATCGCCCGCACGCCCGCATTGAACCAGGTGACGAAAGCGAGCTTGCGGAAGAACACCGGCGCCATGCTTTCATTGGTCGAATGCGAACCGAAGCGGCCGCCGCGCTGGCAGAAATTGCCGCTGGCCTCGTCGACCGAATAGCTCGACACCACCATCGGCTTGGCTTCGACCGTCGCGTCGACGAACCACACCATCTGCCGCGCTTCGCCGGGCTGGCATTCGTTGATCAGGCCTTCGTCGACGATCATCACCATGTCGCGCTGGCTGGCGAACCTGTCGCTGGCGAATTGCGGAATGGTCATCTTGCCGAGCGGCAAAGTCGTGTGCGCGCCGTTGAGCGGCGACATTTCCATTTCGCCGACGACCGGCGCCCGCAGGTTTTCCGGCGTCGGTTCTTTCGGGCCGTTCAGCAGCTTGGCGCGATCGACGATCTGGAGCACCCCGCCTTTGTTGGTGCCGTAACCGAAATAGACGCGGTTGCCTTCCGGTCCGGTCGAGATCATGCCGTGCAATTCGGTCGGCACTTTTCCCGCCGAGCCCGGCTCCTGCCCCGGCAGACCGAATTCGCGGATTTTCACCGGCTTGGCCGGATCGCTGAGGTCATAGACCTCGGTCATACGGCGCACGCGCCACGCCGGCACACCGGAGACGAGAAAGGCAACGCCGGTTTTGCATTCCCACCAGCTCTTGTGCGTGTCCTTGAGGCCGTCGAGCCTGGAGATCAGTTTCGGATTGGCCGGATCGGCGACGTTCCAGATTTCATGCGCCGCGCCGCCGAAGGTGCGCAACAAATACACCGCGCTCGGATCGCCTTTCGGCAGATCCTTGCCGTCGCAGACGCGGGTCATCTGCCCGCCGCCGCCTTCGTAGGTGCCCTCTTGTCCGGGCAGATGACGCAGATACTTCGGATGCGCCGGATCGGTGACGTCAACGATCGACGTGCCGTTGAATTCGGCCTGACCCGTGACCGGATTGACCGGCTTGGCAACCGTATCGGTGCCGCCGTGATGCCCGATATAGGCGATGTAGCGATCGCCCTGGTGGTGAATGGTCGGCTGATAGGCCGAGCGCGCCTGCAGGTCGTTGTAGCCGACCAGCCGCATGTTCGAGGCTTCCGGCGGATCGCCGACCTTCGGCGCGTCGGCGGCGATCGCGCCGCCGGCAAACAAAGCAGCGATAGCGACTGCCGTACCGGCCTTGCGGCCGAATGAATCGAAACGCGCGCCCAGCAAAACCTTCATCGCTTCCTCCGATTTTTATAAATCGTTGAAGCGATGATAGCGCAGAAGGCACGCGTCTCCAATTGGTGCGGTGCGGCCCGTGCTCAGACCGGTGGAAAGCCGAAGATCTCCGCCGGATTGTCGACGAAGATCAGTTTGCGCGTGGCTTCGTCCGGAACCCAATCCAGCATCATGTCCAAAAGCGCGACATCGTTCGGCATCGGCTTGAAATATTGCGGATGCGGCCAGTCCGAACCCCACAACAGCCGGTTCGGCGCGTGCTCGACCAGTTTTTTCACCAATGGATCTACATCCGAAAATGGGAAATTGTCCTGTTTGGAGATACGGGGCGACAGTTTCACCCAGCAGCGGCCGGTGTCGAGGCATTCGAGGATGAACTTGAAGCCCTCGCCGTTGATGCCCTTGGCCGGATCGACGCCGCCTGTGTGCTCGAGCACGAAGCGGCCCGGTGTCTTCAGCATCAACGGTTTCCAGTGGTCCTGCGCCGCCTCGTCGGGCTTGTGAAGATAATGGATCGACCAGCCGCGCTCGGTGGTGCGCGCCACCATGCGCTGGTCGATGTTCTTGTCGAGCCGCCAGGCGACGCGATAACCGACGACGCCGACCTTGGTAAGAATATCGAGTTCACCGTCGGTGGTGCCGGACCACGGCACGATCACGGAGCGAATCCGATCCGGCATCAGGCACTGTGCGTGCAGAGCGAGCTCGTAATTGTTCTCGTACATCATCGACAGCACATGAAGCCCGCGCGAAAAGCCAAGCGCCTTTTGCAGCTTCAGCCAGTCGTCGATGGGCGTGTCCTCGAACTGCAGATGGCCGAACACGTTGTTCGGCTTGGTCGGGAACAGCTTTTTTGGGCCGATGAAGTGAA
>CAITEM010000216.1 GCA_903891395.1 uncultured Hyphomicrobiales bacterium
CGCCCAGTCAAGCGCCTCGCCGTCGATATTTTCCTTGAGCAGGCCCTCGCGCATCATCAGGCCGAGATTCTTGCGCGCGCGCCGCCACGGCGCGTCGGCGGATTTATAGACGATGTGCCGTAGATCGTTGAGACGGCCGGGATTGGCGGGCTTGCCGGCGGTGAGCCAATGCTCGCGCGCCTGCCCGCCTTTCCACGCCCGCGTGGTAAAGCCGAGAATCTCGACCTTGACGCCGCAGCGCTCCAGCGTGCGCGCGAGAATATCGGCGCAGGTGGCGGCGACCGTGATCGGGCGGCCGCGCATCGAGCCGGAATTGTCGAGCAGCAGCGTCACCACGGTGTCGCGGAATTCGGTGTCCTTCTCCGCCTTGAACGACAGCGGATGCATCGGATCGATGATGATGCGCGACAGCCGCGCCGGATCGAGCTGGCCTTCTTCGAGATCGAAGTCCCACGAGCGGTTCTGCTGCGCCATCAGGCGGCGCTGCAGGCGGTTGGCGAGACGGGCCACGACGCCCTGCAGATGCGACAGTTGCTTGTCGAGATAGCTGCGCAGACGCTCCAGTTCTTCCGGCTCGCAGAGGTCTTCGGCGGCAATCGTCTCGTCGAATTTGGGCGTGAAGGCGCGATAGTCCGGCCCGCGTGGTTCGTTGGAGCCGAAGTTCTTCGGCCGCTGCGGCTCGCCCGGCGTTTCGGCGTCGCCCATGTCGGTATCGTCGGCCATGTCGGCGGACGGGGCATCGACGGCTTCGGACGCGGCGTCGGGCATGTCGTCGGCCGAGACTTCGCTCTCGTCGGCGCTGCTCTGCTGCATGTCGTCTGAATCGGCGGTCTCGCCGTCTTCGCCAGACTGCTGCTTGCGCTGTTCCTCTTCGCCGTCCTCGTTTTCGTCTTCCGAATCGGTGCTGCGGTCCTCGCCCATTTCGAGCGCGTCGAGCAGGTCGTGCACGGCGTCGCCAAAATGGCGCTGGTCCTCGAGCACGTCTTCGAGCTTGTCGAGATTCTTGCCGGCGCGGTCCTCGATGGTCGCGCGCCAGAGATCGACCAGCTTCTTGGCGGCCGGCGGCGGCGCCAGGCCGGTGAGGCGCTCGCGCACCATCAAAGCCAGGGCTTCCTCGATCGGCGCGTCGGCGCGGTCGGTGATATCTTCGAACTTGGCGCGGTGAAATTTCTCTTCCAGCATCGCCGTGAGATTGAGCGCCACGCCATCCATGCGCCGCGCGCCGATGGCCTCGACGCGAGCCTGCTCGACCGCTTCGAACACCGCGCGGCCCTGCTGGCCAGCCGGTTGAAGACGCCGGTGCAGCGCCGGATCGTGACAGGCGATTCTCAGAGCGATGGAGTCGGAGTTGCCCCGCACAATGGCCGCTTCCGCCTTGGTCAGCTTGCGCGCCGGCTCCGGCAGCCGCGCCTTGCCGCCCACCAGACCGGGCCGCTCGGCGGCGAAGGTCACTTCGAGGTCGGGCTTGCGCGCCAGCGCGCGCATGCAGCCCGCCACCGCCCGCTTGAACGGCTCGGCCGGCGATTCCTTCGACGACGGTTTGCTTTTGCTATTGGAAGCCAAGATCGATCCCTCACCCGCCGCGCAGCCTTAACACCGCGCGGCACCCTCTCCCACGAGGGGAGAGGGAAGAAAGACTACGTCAACGCCACGTTCACCGAACTCTCCGGCAATTCGATACCGAAGCAGCGCTGATAGAACTCGGCGACGATCGGACGTTCCAGCTCGTCGCACTTGTTCAGGAAGGTGAGCCGGAAGGCGAAACCGATGTCGCTGAAGATCTCGGAGTTCTCCGCCCAGGTGATCACGGTGCGCGGGCTCATCACGGTCGAGATGTCGCCGTTCATGAAGGCGTTCCGCGTCAGATCGGCGACGCGCACCATCTTGCCGACGATGTCGCGGCCCTGCTCGTTGCGATAGTGCTTGGCCTTGGCCAGCACGATCTCGACTTCGTTGTCGTGCGGCAGATAGTTCAGCGTGGTCACGATCGACCAGCGGTCCATCTGGCCTTGGTTGATCTGCTGAGTGCCGTGATAAAGGCCGGACGTATCGCCGAGGCCGACGGTGTTCGCGGTGGCGAACAGGCGGAACGACGGATGCGGCTTGATGACGCGGTTCTGATCGAGCAGCGTCAGGCGGCCGGAGGCTTCCAGCACGCGCTGGATAACGAACATCACGTCGGGACGGCCGGCGTCGTATTCGTCGAAGCAGATCGCGATGTTGTTCTGCAGCGCCCACGGCAAGATACCGTCGCGGAAATCGGTGACCTGCTGGCCATCCTAGACCACAATCGCGTCCTAGCCGATCAAGTCGATACGGCTGATATGGCTGTCGAGGTTGACGCGGATGCACGGCCAGTTGAGGCGCGCGGCGACCTGTTCGATATGCGTCGACTTTCCGGTGCCGTGATAGCCGGTGACCATAACGCGGCGATTGCGCGCAAAGCCTGCCAAAATGGCGAGCGTGGTCGGACGATCGAAGCGGTAGTCCGGATCGACGTCGGGGACGTGTTCGTCGGCTTTGGAGAAAGCCGGGACTTCCATATCGCTGTCGATCCCGAACACCTGACGGATCGACACTTTCATGTCGGGCACATTCTTCACTTCTTGCACTGCGGCAGTCATTAGTCCTCCGTGGCTTCGAGGAACGCCCGAAGCCCCTGCTATGGTCCCGACTCGTACGGTCCGGCTGTTTTGACGACGCCAACTTAGCAGACCAATTGCCCGCAAAAAACCCAGGGGGCACGAATAACACCATCAATCATATCAATGAGATAGAGATCGTCCGGCCTGCCGGAAAGGCGGGGCTGGGTTGCTGGACGGCGCTATTTCGAGGCTCAGCCGAAACCGGCCGATTTCAGGTAGTTGTACGACTGGATGACTTCGACCAGCCGGTCCTCGGTGGAGCGGTCGCCGCCGTTCACATCCGGGTGGAACTGCTTGACCAGCTCCTTGAAGCGGATCTTCACCTGCGCCGGCGTGGCGCCGACGTCGAGGCCCAATTTGTCGAGCGCCTTGCGCTCGGCGTTGCGGATCTGGCGGCGTTCGGTCTGCTGCTTCTGCTCGGTCTTCATGCCGGCGCCGAACAGGCCGAACGGATCGTCGCCGGAGCCGAGCGCGCCAAGGTCGGGGCGAATCTTCTGCTTGCCGGTTCCCATCTTCCAGGTCGGGCGATGGCCGGTCAGCGCGTCCTTCTGGAAGGCGAGCACGGCGGCATCGTTCATGCCGGCGAAGAAATTATACGACTGGTTATAATCGCGTGCGTGCTTGAGGCAGTAGTTCCAGTAATCTTTATCGTTGCCACGGCCCTTCGGCGCCTTGTTGGTCGCCTTCTGCTCGCAGCCATGCCATTCGCAGACCGGCCCGCC
>CAITEM010000217.1 GCA_903891395.1 uncultured Hyphomicrobiales bacterium
CGCATCCAGACCGCGGCGCGCGCCATCGGCGTGGCGCAGTCGGCGATGGAACGTGCCATCGAATACGGTACCAGCCGCGTGCAGTTCGGCGGTCCGATCATCAATTTCCCGCGCGTCTCCGACAAGATCGCGATGATGGCGGTCGAGATCATGATCGCGCGCCAACTCACCTATCACGCCGCGCGCGAGAAGGATTCGGGCCGCCGCTGCGAACTCGAAGCCGGCATGGCCAAGCTGCTTGGCGCCCGCGTCGCCTGGGCCAATGCCGACAACGCCTTGCAGATTCACGGCGGCAACGGCTTCGCGCTCGAATTCCCGATTTCGCGCATTCTGTGCGACGCGCGTATCCTCAACATCTTCGAGGGCGCCGCCGAGATTCAGGCCCAGGTCATCGCCCGCCGCCTGCTCGACGGAACTAACTGAAAGTCAGGACATCGCGGCTTCGATTATGGCTGGCCCGCCGCAGCGGCGGTGCTATGTTCGCCGCGAATCCTGTACGGGCTGACGCATGAAATGGCACGCCGCACAACGCGCATGGAGCGCCGCCTTTGTCCTGGCGGTGTTCGTCGGCGCCGCTCACGCGCAGAACGCGCCGCAGGGCGCGACCCCCGCGCCGCCAACGGTGACGCCGCCGGCCAATACCATGGCGGTGCCGGGCTTCTGGGATCCGCGGCGGCGGCCGGAGCGGCCCGACCTGTCGCGCATCGGCGTCATCCGCTTTCTCACCGAGACGGACTATCCGCCGTTCAACTATTCCGGCCCGGACGGCATGCCCGCCGGTTTCAATATCGATCTGGCGCGGCTGATCTGCGAGGAGATCAAGGTCCAGTGCACCATCCAGATGCGGCGCTTCGACACGCTGATCGACGGCCTGAACACCAATAGCGGCGACGCGGTCATCGCGTCGATGGCGGAGACGCCAGACATGCGGCGGCGCGTTGATTTCACCGATCCGTATTACCGCACGCCGGCGCGCTTCGTGTCGCGGCGCGGCGTCGAGATCGACGAGGTGCGCCCCGAAGCGCTCGAAGGCAAACGCATCGCCGTGGTCGCCGGCACCGCGCACGAGGCCTACCTCAAGACGCTGTTCACCGAGGCCGAACTGCATCCTTATCCGAACGACGACGCCGCGCGTGCCGCGTTGAAGAAAGGCGACGTCGAGCTTCTGTTCGGCGACGGCATCTCTCTGGCCTTCTGGCTCAACGGCACCGATTCCGCCAATTGCTGCGAATTCCGTGGCGGCACCTATATGGAAAGCCGGTACTTCGGCGAAGGCGTCGGCATCGCGGTGCGCCGCGGCAACGACCTGATGCGGCAGGCTTTCAATTGGGCGCTGTTCCGCATCTGGGAGAGAGGCCGCTTCACCGACCTGTGGCTGCGCTATTTCCCGATCAGTCCTTACTGAGCTTATGGCGGCTGCAGCCACGCGATGGCGCCGCGCGCGGCCGCGACCCCGGTCGCGAACGACGCCTGCAGCAGATAGCCGCCAGTCGGCGCATCCCAGTCGAGCATTTCGCCGGCGATGAAGATGCCGGGATAGCGCTTCAGCATGAAGCGCGCGTCCAATTCGGAAAAACTGACGCCGCCGGCCGTCGAGATCGCGGTGGCCATCGGCTGCACACCGGTTAGGCGTACCGGCACGGCCTTGATGAGCCCGGTGAGGTCGTCGGTCTTCATCGATGCCAGCGTCAAACCTTTCGCCAGCGCCGCCTCGCGCAGCAGCGCCAGCGCCACTTGCGACAGATGGGTTGTCTTGCGCAGGAAATTCGACAGCGATTGCTTGCCGCGGGATTTCGACAGCCGCTCGGTGAGTTTCGCCGCGTTGACGTCCGGCATCAGATCGATCGTGATCGTGGTGTCGCCGTGGCGTTCGATCGCCTCGCGGATCGGCGAAGACAACGCGTAAATCGCGCCGCCTTCGATACCCTCGCGCGTGATCATCGCTTCGCCGCGTACGCTGCGTCCGCCGAATGAAATGCCGGTGCCCTTGAGCGGCTTCCCTTCGAAGCCGCGAAACACCTCCGACCACGGTGCGGCAAAGCCGCAGTTCGCCGCGCGCAGCGGCTTGATCGCGATGTCCTCGGCGTTGAGCAGGTCGACCCAATGCGCGTCGGAACCGAGCTTTGGCCAGCTTGCGCCGCCCAGCGCGAGCACGGTCGCGTCCGGCTCCGCGAACGCCTCTTGCCCCGCCGTGGTGAAGCGAAGCGAGCCTTCCTCGTCCCAGCCTTCCCAGCGATGCCGCAGCTTGAACGTAACGCCGAGATTGCCGAGCCGCAGCAGCCAGGTCCGCAGCAACGGCGACGTCTTCAAGACCGTCGGAAACACCCGGCCGCTGCTGCCGATGAAAGTCGGCTGACCGAGGCTGTCGCTCCAGGCGCGCAGCGCCGCCGGTGGATACGCCTCGACGGCGGCCCGCAACAAAGGATCGCTGTCGCCGTAGCGGGTGAGAAATTGTTTGAGGTCCTCGCTGTGGGTCAGATTAAGACCGCCGCGCCCCGCCATCAGGAATTTGCGGCCGAGCGAGGCCATC
Organism: uncultured Hyphomicrobiales bacterium; assembly: GCA_903891395.1. Classification (GTDB taxonomy): domain Bacteria; phylum Pseudomonadota; class Alphaproteobacteria; order Rhizobiales; family Xanthobacteraceae; genus Pseudolabrys. The sequence goes on from CAITEM010000217.1 coordinate 2,531, forward strand.
TGGTCATAGACGGTGACGCGCGCGCCGGCCCGGGCCAGCAATTCGGCCGCGATCAAACCCGCCGGTCCACCGCCGATCACGGCGATGCTGCGGTTGGGGGACAGGCGCATTACTTCAGGGTCGGTCACGAGCTCTCTTTCGTTTGCCTTTCGCCGCATTCCCGCTCCATTTGACGGGGTAGGGCGGTTTCCTTATGTCTGCGCCCGGAGCTACACGATGTCGATGATGATCGAAACCGCGCAAGATTTACGCACACTCGCCGAACAGTCGAACGCCTGGCCGTTCGAGGAAGCGCGCAAGATCGTCGCTCGCTTGAAAAAGCAGCCCAAGGACGAAGTCATTTTCGAGACGGGCTATGGTCCCTCGGGCCTGCCGCATATCGGTACCTTCGGCGAAGTGGC
>CAITEM010000218.1 GCA_903891395.1 uncultured Hyphomicrobiales bacterium
AAGCGGATCACGATCTGCGGCTCGGTCCAACCCTTCTGCTCGTAGTGATGATGGATCGGCGCCATGCGGAACACGCGTTTGCCGGTCAGCTTGAACGACGCGACCTGCACGATGACCGACACCGCTTCGAGCACGAACAGGCCGCCGATGATGGCGAGTACGATCTCATGCTTGATCGCTACCGCGACGGCTCCGAGCATGCCGCCGAGCGCCAGCGACCCGGTGTCGCCCATGAAGATCGAAGCCGGCGGCGCGTTGAACCACAGGAAGCCGAGCGAAGCGCCGATCACCGCGCCACACAGCACCGCGAGTTCGCCGGTGCCGGCGACATAGCGGATCTGAAGATATTCGGAGAACAGCGCGTTGCCGACCAGATACGAGATGAGGCCGAAGCTCGCCGCCGCGATCATCACCGGGACGATCGCCAGCCCGTCGAGTCAGTCGGTGAGATTGACCGCGTTGCCGGCGCCGACGATGACGAAGGCGCCGAGCAGAATGAAGGCGTAGCCGAGATTGAACGCCAGATCCTTGAAGAACGGGAACACCAGCGAGGTTGCGGTCGGTGCCCGGCCGAGATGCGTCAGCGCCACGCAGGCGATGATCGCAACCGTCGCCTCGGCGAGCAGCCGCGTGCGGCCGGAGAAGCCGGTGTTGGCCTGCTGTTTGGTCACCTTCAGATAATCGTCATAGAAACCGATGACGCCGAAGCTCAGCGTCACAAACAGCACGATCCAGACGTAGGGGTTGGTCGGGTTCGCCCACAGCAAGGTCGAGACCAGCATGCCGGACAGGATCATCAGCCCGCCCATGGTCGGCGTTCCCTTCTTGCTGATGAGATGCGACTGCGGACCGTCGAGCCGAATCGGCTGGCCCTTGCCCTGCTTCAGGCGCAGCAGATCGATGATCGGACCGCCGAACAGGAACACGAAGACCAGCGCGGTGACGATGGCGCCGCCGGTGCGGAACGTGATGTAACGAAAGACGTTGAGGAACGTGACCTTGTCGGACAGTTCGGTCAGCCAATAAAACATTCTAAAACCCGGTTAGCTCTGCGCCTCGAGCGCGGCCTGCTTCGGAAATTGCCGTTCCAACGCCTTTACGATCGGGCCCATCTTCGAGCCCAGCGAACCCTTGACCATCACCGCGTCACCGTCGCGCAAGGCGTCGAGCACGGACGGCTCCAAGGCGGCCGCAGTTTCGGCATAGCCGCCCCGGCGGCCGGAGGGAAGTGCCTCCCACAGCGCCTTCATCTGCGGACCCGAGCAATATACAAGATCGATTTGTGCCGCCGCCAGCAGCGCTGCTAACGCGCGGTGCAGATCGTCGCCCTGGTCGCCGAGTTCCAGCATGTCGCCCAGAACGGCGATGCGACGGCCGCGCGGCCCGACTGGCGCCTGGCCGAGCAGCGCGATCGCCGCCCGCATCGAGGCCGGGTTGGCGTTATAACTTTCGTCGATCAGCAGCGCGCTGCCGGACGGCAGCGTCAACGTCATCCGCGCGCCGCGGCCGATGGCGGGCTTCAGCCGGTCGAGCGCCAGCGCCGCCAGCGCCAGATCGGCCCCGGTCAGCGCCGCCGCCGTCAGCACCGCCAGCGAATTGAGCACAAGGTGTTTGCCCGGCGCACCGAGCTTGTAGGTGACGTGCTGACCGAGGATGTCGGCTTCGACGGTCGAACTGTCCGGCTGTAACGAAAAGCGGGTGAGACGCGAGTCCGCTTTGGCGTTTTCGCCGAAAGTCACGACGCGCGCGACCTTCGCCTTTTTGGCGGCCGCGGCGAGGCGGGCGTACTGGCTGTTGTCGCGGTTGAGCACCGCAGCACCACCCAGCTCGATGCCGGAAAAGATTTCCGCTTTGGCGTCGGCAATCTTCTCGAGGCTGCCGAAATATTCCAGGTGTACCGGCTCGACCGTGGTGACGATGGCGACGTGCGGGCGCACCAGCGCGACGAGCGGCGTGATTTCGCCGGCGTGATTCATGCCGATCTCGAACACGGCATATTTCACGTCTGCCGGGCAGCGCGATAAAGACAGCGGCACGCCCCAGTGATTGTTGTAAGACGCGACCGAGGCATAAGTTTCGCCATCCGCGCCGAGCGCCAGACGCAGCGCCTCCTTGGTGCCGGTCTTGCCGACCGAGCCGGTGACGCCGATCACCTTCGCCGATGTCAGCCGCGCCCGCGCGGCGCGGGCGAGATCGCGCAAACCTTCAAGCACGTCATCGACCTCGAGCAGCGGCGCATCGGCGGCGAATTTGATTGTACGATTGTGCGCGACCACGGCGACGCCGGCGCCGGCCTTCAGCGCCGTCTCGACGAATTCATGGCCGTCGCGGTTGTCGCCCTGGATGGCGAAGAAAGCATCGCCTTTGCCCACGCTGCGGCTGTCGATTGAAATGCCGTTGATAGCGGCCGGCAACGCACCCGATCGCGCCGCGCGCATTGCGGTGACCATGTTATCGAGGGTCCACAGCACGCTCATGCGACCTTGCCTTTCAACGCCGCGGCGACGGCGTCGTGATCCGAGAACGGCAGCACTTTGCCGCCGACGATCTGGCCGGTTTCATGACCCTTGCCGGCAATCAGCAGCACATCGCCCGGTTTCAATTCGGCGATGCCGGCGCGGATCGCCTGCGCACGGTCGCCGATTTCGCCGGCACCCGGCGACGCCGCCATGATGGCGGCGCGGATCGCGGCGGCAATTTCGCTGCGCGGATTGTCGTCGGTGACGATCACCGTGTCGGCGTTCTCGGCGGCGATGCGGCCCATGATCGGACGTTTGCCGGTGTCGCGGTCGCCGCCGGCGCCGAATACGACGATCAACCGCCCGCTGGCGTAAGGCCGTAAGGCCTGCAACGCCTTGGCCAGCGCGTCGGGCTTGTGCGCGTAGTCGATAAAGATTGGCGCGCCATTGTGCGTGCCAGCCAATTCGAGACGGCCTTTGGCGCCGGTAAGTTTTTCCAGCGCGGCGAAGACGCGCGACGGCTCGGCCCCGGTGGCAATGGCGAGGCCTGCGGCAACAGCGGCGTTCTGCACCTGGAAGCCGCCGACCAGCGGCAGCTTCACTTTGTACGTCTTGCCGCCATGCGCGAGCGTGACGGTTTGCGCGAAGCCGTCGATGGCGCCGCTCACCAGCTTGATGTCGTCGCCCTTCTCACCGACCGTCATGACCCTGAGGCCGCGCTTCTGCGCCGCCTCGACCACCTGCCCCGCGTAACAATCGTCGACGTCGATCACCGCGGTGCCACCATCGACGATCAGATCGCGGAACAGACGCAGCTTGGCGGCGAGATAGGCTTCGATGGTCGGGTGGTAATCGAGATGGTCGCGCGACAGATTGGTGAAGGCGCCGGCGACGATACGCACGCCGTCGAGCCGATGCTGGTCGAGACCGTGCGACGATGCTTCGAGCGCGAGATGCGTGACGCCCTCGCCGGCCAGTTCATCGAGCGTGCGATGCAGTTCGACCGGGTCGGGTGTCGTCAACGAGCCGTAGGTTTCGCCTTTCGGCGACACCACGCCAACCGTGCCGACGCTGGCAGCCGGCAATCCGAGCGACGTCCAGATCTCGCGCGTGAAGGCGGCGACAGAGGTCTTGCCGCTGGTGCCGGTGACGGCGACGATGGTCTTGGGCTGGCGCGGATAGAATTTCGCTGCGGCGATCGACAAAGTGTAGCGCGCATTGGTGACCTGAACGAACGCGGCACTCGCGGGCAAACCCACGACCGGCTGCTCGGCCGCAATCGCCGAAGCGCCGCTGGCGGCGGCCTGCTGGGCAAATTGCGCGCCGTCGGCCTTGGTGCCGGCGATGGCGACAAAGAGAAATCCCGGCTTCACCTTGCGGCTGTCCGACGTCACGCCGGAAATCTCGACCGCGGCAAGCCGCGGATCGAGATGAACGTCGGCGATGAGGTCGGCGAGCTTCATGGGGCCTATCTAGTCGGCCTCCCCGCTTAAGGGGAGATGGAAGCGGTGGCGCCCTTGCCCAAAATCAACACGTCGGCCTTGGGCAGATCGAAGCGCGGCGTCAGACCGAGCAGCGGCGCCACGCGCGCAATCACCTTCTGCGCGGTCGGCGCGGCATTCCAGCCGGCCGTGGCGTAGCCGTGGGTTTCCTTCGACGCCTGCGGTTCGTCAAGCATAATGAGCAGCATATAGCGCGGCTTGTCCGCCGGCAGGATGGCCATAAAATCGGTCATCAGCCGGGTCTTGGAATAGCGGCCGCCGATGACCTTTTCCGCGGTGCCGGTTTTGCCGCCGACATAATAGCCAGGCACGTTGGCCGTTGTGGCGGTGCCCTTCTCGGCGTTGAGACGCATCAGATAGCGCATCTTGACGGCGGTTTCCGGCTTGAGCACCTGCTTGGAAAGAGCTTTGGCCTCGGCCTCGCTGCGTTTCAGGAAGGTCGGCGGAATGAGCCAGCCGCCGTTGATGGTGGCGGCGACGCCCATCACCGCCTGCAGCGGCGCCACCGACATGCCGTGGCCGAAGGCGATGGTGACGGTGTTAAGTTCGCTCCAGTGCTTCGGCAGCAACGGCTCGGCGCTCTCCGGCAATTCGGTGCGCAGCCGGTCAAGCTGGCCGAGTTTCTTCAGGAAGTCCTGATGGCCCTGCACGCCCACCGTGAGCGCCATTTTCGCGGCGCCGACGTTCGACGAGTAGGTGAAAATTTCCGGCACCGTAAGGATGCGGTTCTCGGCGTGGTAGTCGTGGATGGTGAACTTGCCGTAGCGCAGCGACTGGCGCGCGTCGAAGGACGAGTTCAACGTCGCCTTGCCGGCGTCGAGCGCCATGGCGATGGTCAGCGCCTTGAAGGTCGAACCCATTTCATAGACGCCGGTGGTGAGCCGGTTGATGCGGGTCGGGTCGTTGGCCTCGCGCGGATTGTTCGGGTCGTAGTCGGGTTCCGACACCATGGCGACGATTTCGCCGGTATTGACGTCGGTGATGACACCGGCCGCCGCTTTGGCGTTGAACTTGTCGCGCGCCTTCACGAGTTCGTCACGGAGAGCAAACTGCACGCGCAGATCGACCGCGAGATCGACCGGGCTTTGCAGCCGGTCGGTGGCGAGCCCCGCCATGTGCAGCGCGGCGAGGCCGTGGCCGTCGAGCCACTTCTCCATGCCGGCGATGCCCTGGTTGTCGATATTGACGTGGCCGATGAC
>CAITEM010000219.1 GCA_903891395.1 uncultured Hyphomicrobiales bacterium
CAAACACTTCGGCATGGAGGAGATGGACCTGCCGCAGCTTGGGCTGGGTCGGATCCTTGGCAACCCGCGAGCGGTGCTTCACCGTCACGCCAAGATGCGCGTCGCCCTCGACGCCCAGGCCCGCCAACAGGCGGATGCTGAGCTGGGTCGGCTTGCTGAACTGATGTCTGGCGCTGAGACTGACGGCAACGACGGACGGGGACTGCATCGGATGGTTCCGGTTCCGGGCGCACCCGCCAGGGCGGGTTCACGCCTTCATCATCCGGTTCCAGGCGTCGAGTCCAGCGATCTTGTAGGCTTCCGCCAGCGTCGGATAATTGAACGTATTCTCGATGAAATAGTCGATGGTGCCCTTGAGGTTAAGCACCGCCTGGCCGATGTGAATGAGTTCGGTCGCACCCTCGCCCACGATATGGACGCCGAGCAGGCGCCGCGTCTTGGTCGAAAAGATCATTTTCATCATGCCGCTGTCGAGCCCCATGATGTGACCACGCGAGGTCTCGCGGAAGCGCGCGATGCCGCACTCGTAGGGAATGCCGCGCTTGCGGACTTCTTCCTCGCTCATGCCGACCGTGGAAATCTCCGGCACCGAATAGATGCCGTAGGGGAAGAATTCCGGCGGCCGGTGCGGCGCCATCGCGAAGGCGTGGCAAGCGGCGACGCGGCCCTGCTCCATCGAGGTCGAGGCGAGGCTCGGAAAGCCGATCACGTCGCCGGCCGCATAAATGTGCGGTACCGAGGTCTGCATGGTCTGCGGATCGACCTTGATGCGGCCGCGATTGTCGACGGCGATACCGGCGGCACCGAGATTGAGATCGTCGACCGCGCCGACCCGGCCGGCGGCGAACAGCAGCATCTCGGTGGTGACGCTGCGGCCGTTGGCGAGCCTGGTGGTGACCTTGCCGTCTTCGGCCACGTCGATGGACGTGACATCGGAGCCGAGCCGCAGCGAGACGTTGCGGTCGCGCAGATCGTGGACGAACTCCTCGATCAATTCGCGGTCGACGAAATCGAGAAAACTCGGCCGCGGCTCGATCAGCGTGACCGCGACGTCAAGCGCATTGAAGATCGTGGCGTATTCGACGCCGATGACGCCGGCGCCGATCACGGTCAGGTTGCGCGGCAGTTTCGGCAGATCGACGATCTCGTCGCTGTCGAACACGGTAGTCTTGTTGAACGGCACGTAATCCGGCCGAAATGGCCGGGTGCCGCAGGCGATCAGCACATGGCCGGCGCCATAGACGGTGGCGTCGCCGCTGTCGTCGGTCACCGCGATCTGGTGCGGCGTCACAAAACGGCCTTCGCCGCGCGTGGTCTTGACCGCGTTGCGGCTGAACTGGTGCTCCAGAACTTCGACTTCATGGTCGAGCGTCTTATGCAGCCGCGCCAAGAGGTCGGTGGCGCCGATTTCCTTCTTGACGCGATAGGCGCGCCCGTAAAAACCGCGCTCGCGCCAGCCCGACAGATTGAGCACGGTCTCGCGCATGGTCTTCGACGGAATGGTGCCGGTGTGAACCGAGACGCCGCCGACCCGCTGGCCTTTCTCGACCACGAGGACCGATTTGCCGATTTTGGCGGATTGAATGGCGGCGCGCCGGCCCGAAGGGCCGCTGCCGATGACGATCATATCGTAGTCGTGCATGAAGCTTGGCTTTTCATCGTTGGACGGCGCGGTCGCGCCTGGCATGTGCTGGATCAACCCAAGACCGTAGTCGCGCTTGATGACAGGCAAATTCCGGGCCGAGCGGAGATGGCGGGCGGGCGCATTTGTGATATGGCGTTTCATCAGAAAAACACGGGGAGAGAGACCAAATGAGCACGTCCGCAAAGATCGCCTTAGTGACAGGCGCCGGCACCGGCGTCGGCCGCGCCGTGGCGTTGGCTTTGGCCAAGGCCGGCTACAGCCTGGTGCTGGCCGGACGCCGCCAGGAGATGCTCGACAAGGTTGCAGGCGAGATCAACGCCATCGGCGCGCAGGCGCTGGCGGTGCCGACCGACGTGTCCAAGCGCGAGTCGATTCTGGCGCTTTTCGCCACCGTGAAATCCACCTTCGGACGGCTCGATCTGCTGTTCAACAATGCCGGCATCGGCGCGCCGCCGGTGCCGCTCGAGGATCTGCCGTTCGAGAACTGGCAGAACGTCGTCGCCACCAATTTCACCGGCATGTTCCTGTGCACCCAGGAAGCCATCAAGATCATGAAGGACCAAAGCCCGCGCGGCGGCCGCATCATCAACACCGGTTCGATCTCGGCGCACACG
>CAITEM010000220.1 GCA_903891395.1 uncultured Hyphomicrobiales bacterium
CCGCGAGGGCAATCTGACGGAAGAGACAGAGTGCCCGCAGGTGCTGACCGCGTGGGAGCGCGTCTACCGTCTGCTGCGCGACGCCTTTCCGCCGGCGCATTATCACCGCGGCCGCGGACTTTCGAAAGTGACGCAGACACGGGAGAAGGTCACGGCGCATTTTTCCGATGGCGAAACCATCGACGCGGATCTGCTGATCGGCGCCGACGGCATCCGCTCGACCGTGCGCCAGCAATTTCTTCCGGATGTCGTGCCGCTCTATGCCGGTTACACGGCATGGCGTGCGCTCTTGTCCGAGAGCGACATCCCGCGCGACGTACACGGCGATATTGTCGAAGGCATGTGCTTCGGCCTGCCGCCGGGCGAGCAGTTTCTCGGTTATCCGGTAGCCGGTCCGGACAATGACCTGCGTCCCGGTCACCGCCGCTACAATGTCATCTGGTATCGCCCGGCCGACGAGGCGAAGAAACTGCAATGGCTGCTGACCGACGATACCGGCAAGACCCACGTGATTTCGATTCCGCCGCCGCTCATCAGCCGTGCCGCCAGGGCCGAAATCCATGAGGCCGCGGAGCGTTCGCTGGCGCCGCAGTTCCGCGCCATCGTCAAGCTGATCGACGAGCCGATCCTGCAACCGATCTATGATCTTGAAAGTCCACACATGGCCTTCGGCCGCGTCGCGATTATCGGCGATGCGGCCTTTGTTGCGCGGCCGCATGTCGGCGCCGGTGTATCGAAGGCGTCGGACGATGCCGCGGCTCTCGTCGAAGCCCTGCAGGCGGAGCCGGATGTCGCGACGGCGCTCAAGCGCTTCGAGGCGGCGCGTTTGCCGGAGAACCATCGCATCATCGAATGGGCGCGCCATCTCGGGGCTTATCTACAGGCGAGCCAGACACAGGAAGAGCAAACCCGCGCCGGGCTGCACAGCACCGACAACGCCGTGATCGTCGAAACCGCGACGCTGGATTTCCTGTACGCGTAGTTTGAAATCTTAGTGCGCGGGCGAGTTCAGGCAGTGCGCTGTCTCAGCCCTGATATTCCAGGATGTACATGCCGCCATTGAAGTCTGTGCTGTAGACGACGCCTTCCTTGTCCACCAGCACGTCGCAGGTCTGAATCACTTTGGCGCGGTTGAGCCGCCCGTCGACCAGCCGTTCCGGCTCCGGCGGCACGAAGCAGGCGATTTCCTTCGGCTGGAACGCGTTCTTGATATCAAAGACGCGAATGCCGGCGTTCTGATAGGTCGCAAAAATAAGGTCCGAACTGACGAAAGTGTCCGGACGATTGTCATGGATGTTGTGAGGGCCGAAATGTCCGGCCTTTTTGCAGTAATCCGCCTCATCCGGAGTCGGAAACGTCGAGATGCTGATCGGGTTGGCCGGCTCGCGGATGTCGAACATCCAGGTGTATTTGATGCCGTCCTCGCAATTGTCGAGCACCGCTTCGTCGGCCACGACCAGCAGGTTCCGGTCGGGCAGGGGAAGGCAATTGTGCGTTCCGCCGCCGAAGGGCGGCGACCAATTGTGATGCTTGATCAGTTTGGGTTTCGTGCGATCCGCCACATCGATCATCACGAGGCCGCCATCGCGCCAGGCGCCGTAAGCGGTGTCGCCGTCGATAATCGCATGGTGCAGACCGAAACGCCGGTTCGCGCCCCACGCCGCGGTTTCGCCGGCGGCGGTGTTCATGCCGGGCAGCCAGTAGCGGCCGGCTTCCTTCGGCTTCGTCGGGTCCGCCATGTCGATGGTCATGAAGATGTAGTCGGTGAAGCCGTCGAGCATCGCCGAGACGTAGGCCCAGCGTCCGCCGGTGTACCAAATACGATGAATGCCACCGCCTTCCACCGGCATAAAGCCGATCTGACGCGGCTCTGCCGGCTTTGAAATATCATAAACGGCGAGACCGGCCGTCCAGTCGCGCTTCTTGGGTTCGGCGTAGGTGTGCTCGGCCTTCTCGGCGTGCGAACCGATGTAATAAGCGCGCTCGTCCTGGAATTCCTCGGCCGCGAACATGTCCATGGCGTTGATCACCAGCAACAGGTCGCCATGCGTCTGCAGGTGAATGGTCCAGGTGTTGTGCGGCGCCGGTATATAGTTGACCGGCTTCGGATCGCGCGGATCGCGCACATCAATGATGCTGAAGCCCTTGGAGAACATATGGCCGACATAGGCGTAGCCTTTGTTGACCATCATCTGCACGCCGTCCGGTCTGCCGCCCTGATCGGTGTAACCGATCAGCTTCATGTTTTTGGCGTAGTCGGGTTTTGGTAAGTTCTGGCTGCTCATAGAAACTCGCGTTCTTTATTGAAGGGTGCGTCCATGGTGTAGCCGTGCGCGGCGCGGTAGCCGTCATAGCGGTAGCCGTTGTACTCGAGCACAATGGACGTCAAGAAGGCGATAATCACCATGGCGACGACAAACATCGCCAGCCCGGGCATGGGATATTGCATCACACCGCTGGCGACCGCGCCGGCGGCAAAGAAGTAGACGAAATAGCCCGCGGTCTTGTGATAGGCCTCGAATATCCGGCGGCGCGTCGTCATGTTGTAATGATCGCCGAACCAGGTTTTCGGATCGTCTGATTTGGCGGAGAAATAATTCTTGCCGCCGTGCTTGCCTCTGAGCCAGCCACCCATGATCTGCAAACATCCCAGGGCGACAGTCGTGAGACCGAACAACGAATGCATCGAGCCACTGAAGCCTTGGCTCACCGTTACCGCCACAATCGCGCCCGCCAGCGCTAGTCCCACCGAAAACATCAGCCCGTATTTATGCACGCTGAACCACCACCATTCGATGTGCTTAACGGCGACTTGGCGGTGGAGTCCGGTTAGCGTCGGCTTCGGCTTGCCGAAACGGATGACGATGATGCAGGTCGGAACCAGCACGAACCAGACCGCGACCATCAGGATGGCGTGATAATCCCAATGAATCGGGATCGTCATTCCCAGAAAGTCAAAATGCACTTCCGTCGGAATGTGTACGCTGTTCACTGCCATCTCCGCCGCTTGTCCCGGACTTTAGATATGAGCATCTATATCCCCAGCAGCTTCTTGGCGTTGCCGCCGGCGAGCGCGGCACGGGTGGCGTCGTCGAAGCTATCGACCGAATTGATGTGGCCGATCGGGTCGTATTCCAGCATGTCGAAGGGATAGTCCGTGCCCATGACGATGTGGTCGGCGCCGTAGGTTTTGACCAGCGCTTCGAGCTGCAGCGGCGTGAACACCACGGTGTCGAAATAGATCTGCTTGAGGTAGCTGGTCGGCGGCTTCGGCAGGTTGGCCTGGCAGTCGGAGCGCGCGCCCCAGGCATGATCGATGCGGCCTGAATAAGCGCCGAGATAGCCGCCGCCGTGCATGGCGTAGATTTTCAGCTTCGGGTGCCGCTCCAGGACGCCGTCGAAGATCAGGTAGTGCAAAGCGAGCGTGGTCTCGAACGGATTTCCGATGATGTTGTTGAAGTAGAAGCGCGACAGCCGCTGGCCTTCGGTGAAGCCGTTGGGGTGGATGACGACCAGCGCGCCCAGTTCTTCGGCCTTCTTCCAGAACGGCGCGAAGGCAGGGTCGGACAATTCCTTGCCGTGGACGTTGGTGAGGATCTCGACGCCTTTGAACTTGAGCGTCTTCATGACGTACTCAAGCTCTTTAGCCGCCTCGTTGCCATCCTGCATCGGTACGTTGCCGATCGGGATATAGCGGTCGGGATGCTTGGAGACGAATTCGGCGACGCCGTCATTGATCATGCGCGCGGCCGGCACGGCATATTCGAGCGCGACAGTGTGATAGAGCTGCGGCGGCGGCGGCATTACCACCTGCATATCGACGCCCATGTGATCCATGGTCTTGAAGCGCTCGTCGTGGCCGGTCATGGCGGCGCGCAGGTCGGCTTCCTGCTTGGCATTGACCTCTTTGGTCTCGGCCGAAGAAAAATTCGCCAGCGGAATGGTCGAGACGTCGAGGTGCGGCTTCATGAACTCGGCTGCGCGCGGGACGGCGATATGCGTGTGGGCGTCGATGGTGGTGCCCTTCGGCCGCTTGTCGCGGCCGGGCGTGCCATGTTTGCGCGCCGCGGTGTTCGCGTATTTATTCCAGATCGCCATTTCCAGTCCCTCGGTTTCTTGTGTCTTGGAGTGCGTTTCCGATAGCCGGTCGCAGTGCGTTATTCAATCAAAAGACGCCCAGATGCTGCCTTAAATCGACGCCGTCTTTGTTCAATTCGGCCGGCGTCGACACCACCGCGACCCGGCCGGTGTTGAGGATGACGATGTCGTCGGCGACGTCGAAAACGAGCCTGGGATTCTGCTCGACCAGCACAATCGACAGCCCGCTTTCCTTCAGCTTACGGATGGTGGCCATCACCTCGGCGACGATCTGCGGCGCCAGCCCTTCCGAGGGCTCGTCCATCAGCAGCACGCGCGGATTGCCCATCAGCGCGCGGCCAATCGCCAGCATCTGCTGCTCGCCGCCCGACA
>CAITEM010000221.1 GCA_903891395.1 uncultured Hyphomicrobiales bacterium
CGGCTTCGTCGATCCAATAGGCGCCGATGGCGCGGAGGGGCTTTTCGTCGGTGGATGTCATAAGAATGTGCCTAGCACAGCCAGGCGCCGCAGTGCGCGTCTATACAAATTCGGCGCCGATCTGTAACCCGCGCCGCCATTTGACGCGGGCGCGCCGGCCCACAGCATTGCGCGAGGTCATAAAGGTGAAGATGCTCGGCACGGATTTGGCGGCGCCGGCGGAAATTTGAACGCCGGTATCGGACAGATCGATGACGGTGCAGGGCAGGACCGCGAAGCCGCCGTCCGGGCGAATGAATCCACCGGCGCTGACCTTGCGGCGCGACGCTTTGCGGTTCTCTTTTCCTCGCCGAACGGAACCAAACATTGTGAAGTCCGCGCTCCTGAATGACACCTTCAGTGTTGAAGCATGTCGTGCTTACGGCGAGGTATACGGCGCCGGATTTTTTTTAGAAAAGAGCGGTTAAATACTTGGCCGTTTGCTTACCGCGGTACGGGCTTGTTCGCGAGATAGACGGTTTGCGTGAACGGCTTGTCCTGCAGCGGGTTGTGAAACGTCACCGCCTCGGCGCGCGCGTTCGTGAACACCCGCGCCAGCCGCGCGGTGAAGGCGTCGTCGGCTAGCTCGTTCGACCACAGGCCGAACACGCCGCCGGGCTTGAGGTGCGTGGCGAGCCGCGCCAGCCCCGCTTCGCCGTAGAAAGCCGCGTTGCCGGCATCGAGCAGCGCGTCGGGCGAATGGTCGATGTCCACCAGCACGGCGTCGAACGGACGCCCGGGCGCATCCGGATCGAAGCCGGCGCCGGACGCGGCCAGCGCGAAGAAATCGCCGAGCACGAAGCGGCAGCGCGCGTCGCCGGTCAGCGCGCCGCCGAGCGGCACTAAAGCGCGGACATGCCAGTCGATCACCGGTGCGAGCCCTTCGACGACGATGAGCGAGGCGACCGCCGTGTGGTCCAGCACGGCTTGCGCCGTGTAGCCAAGCCCCAGCCCGCCGACCACGACATCGAGGCTGTCGCCGGCGAGCCCGGCCAGGCCCAATCGCGCCAGGGCGATCTCGGAGGCGGTGAACAGGCTCGACATCAGGAATTCGTCGCCGAGCTTGATCTCGAAGACGTCGACGCCGAGGCTCAACTCGCGCCGCCGCCGCAGACTCAGGCCGCCGATCGGGGTGTCGCGATAGTCGAGTTCTTCGAACAAGAGGGACATGGGCCATCTGTACACGTGTTTTTGCTGGATAGTTGCCTTTGTGGGGGGCAAGGGCCGGTCTGGCACACCGGACGGGTCCGAAGGGCCGAAAACACGCGGAAGACACCCTTTTGCGCCCCCGGTCCCGAGCCCCTATATGTCTCCCTCCAGGAGCCAGTCCCCATGTCCGCGACCCCCGCCAAGCCCGCGTCCCAGCCCGAAAAAATTCCCGTCACCGTGCTCACCGGCTATCTCGGCGCCGGCAAAACCACGCTGCTCAACCGCATCCTGTCGGAGCCGCACGGCAAGAAATACGCCGTCATCGTCAATGAATTCGGCGAGATCGGCATCGACAATGAGCTGGTGGTGAATGCCGACGAAGAAGTCTTCGAGATGAACAATGGCTGCATCTGCTGCACCGTGCGCGGCGACCTGGTGCGCATTATCGACGGCCTGATGCGGCGCAAGGGCAAGTTCGACGCCATCATCGTCGAAACGACGGGGCTCGCCGATCCGGCGC
>CAITEM010000222.1 GCA_903891395.1 uncultured Hyphomicrobiales bacterium
CGACGACTTTTTGCTTTTTACGGGCTTCGGCGGCTTTTTTCTGCGCCTGGAATTTGTACTTGCCGAAATCCAGAATCTTGCAAACCGGCGGGGTAGTGTTGGGAGAAATCTCCACCAGGTCGAGCCCGGCCGCTTCCGCCATACCAATGGCGGTTTGGAAATCGACGACACCCTTGTTGTCGCCGGCTGCATCGATCAGCTGAACTTCTTTCGAGCGGATCTCCTCGTTAATGCGCGGGCCGTCCTTTTGGGCGGGCAGCGCGGACTTCATCGGACGACGAATGGCTAAACTCTCCTCATGCTGTTGCAACAGTCCCAGGGCGCCTGGCGCCCGCTGGGAGGACTAGAGATTGGTAGAAACGGCGAATAAGTCAACGGCGTTCCGCGCTTCTTGTCACGCGCAGGCCCGGAATTCACGCCGAAACGGTTCAAATCGCGCTAATTTTGTCCGAAGCGGTACCGGGGTCGCTGCCGCGCCGGGCGATCTGGTCATAAAGCGCCAGCATCTGCGCCGCCACCCCGGCGCCGTCGAAATGACCCAGCACCCAGTCGCGGCCGCGGCGGCCGATGGCGTTGCGGACCGGCTCGGCGAGGAAAAACAGCCGCAGCAGGGTCGCCGCCAGCGCCGCGTCGTCGCCCGTCGTGAACCGGAAACCAGTGATGCGGCCGTCCGGCACGCCGGGCGTTGTCAGCACGACATCGGGCCCCGCGGCGAGATCGGACACGATCACCGGGCGCGCCATCGCCTGTGCTTCGAGGATCGCGCGCTGCACGCCCTCGGCATGGATCGCGCCGGAGACCACGACGCTGGCCGCCGCATAGGCCGCCGGCATGTCACTCACCGGCGCCGCCATACGGATCACGTCCATGGTGCCGGTCGCCAACACCAGGTCCCACAATTCGCCGGTATAATGGGTGCGGCCGCGGTCTTCGCCGACGAAGACGCAGAGAAAATCTTTCAGGCCCATCTCCTTGAGCCGCCGCGCCGCATTGACCACGACGTGATGACCTTTGCGGCGCAGGATGCGGCCGGTGATGAGGATGACTTTGGTTTCCGGCCGGACGCCCCAGAGCGTGCGTATGGCGTCGACGCGCGTGTGCGAGACCTTGGCCGGATCGAAGCGGTCGAAGTCGATGCTGCAGGGCACGACCGCGATTTTGTCCCACGGCGTGCCGTAACGATCGTTGATCAGTTGCGCGATCTGATCGCTGACCGCGATGACGCGGGCGCCGCGCGCCATCACGCCGTTGTAGATGTGCTTGAGGTAGTTCTGTTCCTGAAAGCCTTTGAACCAACTGGTCACGAACGGAATGTCGCATAGTCGCGCGGCGATCATGGCGCTCCAGGCGCCGGCGCGGCCGAAGGCGTGGATCGCGTCGCAATTTCTTTCGCGCGCCAGCCGGTTCAGCACCAGGGCGTTGCGCAGGATGGACACCGGATTATTGACGCCGACGTCAAGCGCGACGAATTCGCCGCCGGCCGCTGTAACATCGGCAACCAGCCGGCCAGGTGCGGATGCGACGATGCCGCGGTGGCCGGCCTGGCCGAGAATGCGCACCAGTTCGACAGCGCCGGCATCGGCGGCGCCGCCGTCCAGCGTCGGCACGACGATGAGGATGGTGAGAGGACGGGCTTGCGCGGCGATGTTGGACGCGGGGTGCGTGTCGAGCGTGGGACTGTCGGACGCGGCTATGCCAGGCATTACGTCACGAACCTCGAACGCCCCCGTTACGCATCGCGCGCCAGCAATGACGTATAAACGCCCCGGATCGCCTCGGCAACGCTCGGCGGCGAAAACGCGAATTCGGCGAACTGCCGCGCCCGCGCACCCAAAGCCTCGTAGGCGGTCCCGTCCATGCCAAGCGCGGCGGCGATGGCGCGCGCCAGTTCGCTGACATTGCCCGGACGCACCAGCCAGCCGGTGCGCAACTCATCGCGCATGCGCGGCGGACACAGCACGTTTTCGGGAAAGACTCCGACCGTCGTCGCGATCACCGGCCGGCCGATCGCCTGCGCCTGCGCCACCTCGCGGCCGGCCGACGGCTGCAACGCCGGCATCACCACGACGTCGGCCGCGGCCAGCGCCGCCGGCATGTCGGCCGGCATGCCGGCAAAACGGCACAGCGTGTCGATACCGTGGGTCCGGGCGCGCTGGCGCAGCGCGCCAGCGTATCGTTTCTGGCCACCGTCGTCGCCGGCAAACACGAAGGCGGTGTTGCGGTCGCCGCCGGCCACCAGAAGCCGTGCCGCTTCAATCATGCTCATCTGGCCGTTGCGTGGCGCGATGGTGCCGACGGCCAACACGACGCGCATGTGCGGCAGCACGCCCCAGACCCGGCGCATCGCGGCGATGCGGTCGGCGCTGACCGCCGCCGGATTGAATTTCGCGGTGTCGACGCTGCGCGGAATGACGGTGATACGATCGGGCGCGATCCTGTAACGTTCGACCATGGTGCGTGACACGTAGGTCGATGGCGCGATCACGCGGTCGCCGCGCGCCAGCGAACCGCGGAAGGACGTGCCAGGCCACGAGTCTGCCGCGACCTGGTCGGGAAACGATGTCACCAGAAACACCGGCATGCGGCGCGTTGCCGACAGCGCGCTCCATGCCGCGCCCGCGCTTTGGGCGTGCACGATGTCGATGCGCTCGCCGGCGATCAGGCCTGCCAGTCTTGCGGCGTTGCTCCGGATGCGGAGTGGATTGTAAGTGTCGTTGATCATCGGCAGCCATTCGCCGCCGAAGGCACGCAAATCGCCCACTAGTGGGCCGCCGTCGCCGGCGATAATGGCGCGGGCGCCGGATTGCAGCAGCGTCAGCGCAATATCGACCGCGGCGTGCCCGGCGTCGTCGTCGCCCAGCGCCGGCACGATCTGCAAAATCGTGGCGCCGGCCAGCGAACGCGGTGTGTTGCGCAGATTTTCCTTCACGAGGCCCGTCGCTGGACTCTATATGGCCGCACTCTATCTTCGCGCCTCAACCCTGGATTTGCCAAACCGCTCATGAGCGAAGCCCGCCTGACATCTCTATCGATAGAATCGCCCCCGCGGACCATCGCCGTGCGCGCGCGTGAGGGCAAGAGCAACGATAGTAAAGCGGGGCTGTTTTGGCTCGGCGGTTTCAAGTCCGACATGAAGGGTACCAAGGCCGCGGCGCTCGACGCCTGGGCCGAGGCGCAAGGCCGCGGCTGCGTGCGGTTCGATTATTCCGGTCACGGCGAATCGGGCGGCGACTTTACCGAAGGCACCATCGGCCGCTGGCTCGAGGAAAGCGTCGCGGTCTATCGCCAGTTTGCCGAGGGTCCGCAGGTCGTCATCGGCTCGTCGATGGGC
>CAITEM010000223.1 GCA_903891395.1 uncultured Hyphomicrobiales bacterium
CCGAAGGCACCATCGGCCGCTGGCTCGAGGAAAGCGTCGCGGTCTATCGCCAGTTTGCCGAGGGTCCGCAGGTCGTCATCGGCTCGTCGATGGGCGGCTGGCTGGCGCTGCTGATGGCGCGCGAACTGCGCAAGGCGAAAGGCGCGGCGCCGATGGCCGGTATGGTGCTGATCGCGCCGGCGGTGGACTTTACCGAAGAGTTGATGTGGAAGGCGTTCTCCGCCGACATCAAGCGCGAGATCGAGACCACGGGCTCCTGGATGCGGCCGTCGCAATATTCGGAAGCCGCCTATCCAATCACCAAGGCGCTGATCGAAGACGGCCGCCAGCATCTGCTGATGGGCGGGCTGATCGAGACCGGTTGCCCGGTGAACATTCTGCAAGGCGTGCTCGACCCCGACGTGCCGTTCAAGCACGTGCAGGCGCTGATGTCGCACTTCGCCAGCGATGACGTGGCGCTGACGCTGATCAAGGACGGCGATCATCGCCTGTCGCGGCCGGAGGATATCGAGCGGCTGCTGCGTGCGGTGGCGGAGTTTTGATTGTAGCCCGCATGGAGCGAAGCGTAATGCGGGTCAGGCTTCCCGGATTTCGCTTCGCTTCATCCGGGCTACGAAAGTGTCGCGCCCCATTCTTTCATGACGGACGAATCTTCGTCGCCGCGCTTCAACGCTGAGAGTTTTTCCGCCGGCAATAACCTTCGCAGCGCCCACACCGCGGCGCCGCGCACCAGTGGCGAGGCATCATCCAGCAGTCGTTCTGCCTCCGGCACGAGAGACGCATCGCCGGAATTGCCGATCGCATACAGCACGTTGCGCACGAAACGATCGCGCCCGGTGCGCTTGATCGAAGTTTTTGAAAACAGCGCGCGAAATTGCGCATCGTCAAGACGCGCGAGATCTGCGAGATTGGGCGCGCGCAACACATCGCGCGCCGCAAGCTTGGCCTCGCGGCCCTGTTCGGCGAACTTGTTCCACGGGCACACGCTGAGACAATCGTCGCAGCCATAGATGCGGTTGCCCATCAGCGGACGAAATTCGTGCGGGATCGGGCCTTTGTGCTCGATCGTCAGATACGAAATGCAGCGCCGCGCATCGAGCCGGTACGGTTCGGGAAAGGCCGCGGTCGGGCAGGCATCGAGACAGGCGTGGCACGTGCCACAACTGTCGTCGACGCGCGTGTCGGCCGGCAGATCGAGCGTGGTGAAGATCGAACCGAGAAAAAGCCACGAGCCGAAATCGCGCGACACCATGTTGGTGTGCTTGCCTTGCCAGCCGAGGCCGGCGCTCGCGGCCAGCGGCTTTTCCATCACCGCCGCGGTATCGACGAAGACTTTGACGTCGCCGCCGGCGTTGTGCACCAGCCAGCGCGCGACGTCCTTGAGCCGCGCCTTGATCAACTCGTGATAATCGTCGCCCTTGGCGTAGACCGAAATCGCCGCCTTGCTGCGCTCAGCGAGAACGGCGAGCGGGTCGTGGTCCGGGCCGTAATTCATGCCGAGCATGATGACCGAGCGAACCTCAGGCCACAGCGCGGCAGGCGTGCCGCGCCGTTCGGCGGTCGTCTCCATCCACACCATATCGCCATGGGCGCCGTCGGCGAGAAAGCGCTCAAGCCGCGCTTTGGCTTCGGGCACCGCGTCGGGCTTGGTGACGCCGACGGTATCGAAGCCGCGCGACCGCGCCTGTGCGCTCAACGCCGTTTTGATCCCAGCAGGATCGCTCAGAAGTCGAGGTCGGCGTAATTTTTCGCCGGCGGAATTCCGGCCAGCGTCTCCGCCAGCAGCGGACGGAACGACGGCCGCGACTTCACCCGCGCGTACCAGTTCTTCGCTGCTTCGTCGTCGTTCCACGGTACATCGCCCAAATAGTCTGCGACCGATATATGCGCGGCCGCGGCCAGGTCGGCCAGGCTGAACCGGTCGCCGGCCAGCCAGTCACGGGTCTGCACCAGCCAGCCGATATAGGCCAGATGATAGAGGATATTGATGCGCGCGGCGCGCATCGACTCGGTATCGGGAGGCCCGCCGCCTTGCTCAAGCGTCATATGTCGCTTGAACACGCGTTCGAGGAAGATCGGAAGAGCGTCGTGTAGGGAAAGAGTGTGCCTC
>CAITEM010000224.1 GCA_903891395.1 uncultured Hyphomicrobiales bacterium
CCACGTCGCGACGCCCGGATGCAGCATCGCGCCGACATGCGTGTCGTCGCCGTCGAAGCTCGAGCCATAGGCGACGTTGAGAAATGTGGCATGCTGCGGATTGAGCGTGTTCGCGGAAAACAGCCCGTGCGACGCGCCGGCTTTGCCGACGAGACCGATATAGCCGCGTGACCAATCGCTCCACGGCAGGCGCGCGCCGATCGAGCACACCCGCAGAAAATCCAGCAGCAGCCAGCCGAGCTTTTCGCGCACCTTGTCCGGCAGCTTCGCGGGATCGAGCGTGGCGGCAAACGACGCCAATGCCATCGTCGATTTTGAATCACTCATGGCGGCGCTCACTTCGTGGTCTGGAAGATGTCGGCGAGCTTGCCGTATTTGGCAAAGTCGCTTTCGATCACTTTGCGGAATTCGTCGGGTTTGCTGCACACGACTTCCGAGCCGCCGCCGACAATGATGTCGCGCACCGACGGTTCTTTCAACGCGGTGTCGATGCCGCTCCACAATTTGTCGATGACCGGTCCGGGCGTGCCGGCCGGCGCCACCATGCCGACCCACGACACGGCTTCGTAGCCGGGGACACCGGCCTCAGTGACGGTCGGGACGTCGGGCAGGGCGGCCGAGCGTTCCTTCGAGCCGACCGCGAGCGCGCGCAGCGTGCCTTGCTTGATGTGGGCGGCAAGCCCGGCGGTGAAGCCCCACATGGCGCCGACCTGGTTGGCGAGAACCGCCTGCAACGCCAGTCCGGTGCCTGCGTAGGGAACATGCGTGATCTTGAGGCCGGCCATGCGGTTGAAGATCTCGCCGGCGAGGTGGTTCGGCCCGCCGACGCCGGACGAGGCGTAGAACAACTCACCGGGTTTCGCGCGCGCCAGCGCAATGTACTCCTGCAAGGTCTTGGCCGGCACCGAGGGGTGCACGACCAGCACCACGGTGTTGCGCGTCAGCAGCGAGACCGGCGCGAAATCCTTCAATGGGTCGTAGCCGATAGGGATGCCGATATGCGGTGCGATCACCAGCGAGGATTCGGTCGAGACCAATAATGTATGGCCGTCGGGATCGGATTTGGCGACGACGCCGGTGCCGATGCGGCCGGCCGCGCCGGCGCGGTTCTCGACGACGAAGGGCTGACCAAATGTTTTCTGCAATTGCGGCGCCAGCAGGCGCGACACGGTGTCGGCGCCGCCGCCCGGCGTGAACGGCACGATGAGATGAACCGCGCGGGACGGGTAGGCCGTGTCGGCAAAAGCGCGCGGCGACGGCAGTGCCGCTGCCGCGCCGCTCGCCATCAGTCCACCGATTACTGTTCGTCTGGTCGTCACCGGGCCGCCTCCGCGCGTTGGGCGCTTGCTTGTTGGATGAAGGTCAATGCGTGTTGGGCGCACGTATCGGGTTCGGCCGCGGCAATGTGATAGCTGTCGCCCGGCATCACGATCACTTTGGCATTCCGGAGTTGCCGTGCGTAGCGCTCAACCGCCTCGACGGATTGCAACCCGCTCTCCTGCGTCGTCACGATCAGGGTCGGCGCCGTGATGCGCGGCAGTTCGTCGGCCAACTCCATGCCGATGCGCGACGACGAGGCGCTGAAAGCGGCGCGCTTGCCGGTCTTGCCCATCAGTTCGTTGGTCCACCAGCCGATCTGCGCTTCCGACACCGCGCTGCCGAGCCGCGAGCGCATCGTCTCCGCGGCCCACTGCCGGACGCCTTTGTCGCGGATCAGATCGGCGTTGCCGGTGCCGCTGCCGCGCACGGGCGAACCGAACAGGCACAACGATGACAGCCGATCGGGCTGGTCGATGGCGAGCCGGATGCAGGCCGAGCCGCCATACTTGGCGCCGATCAAATGACAGGTCTTGAGGTTCAAAGCGTCCAGGAAAAGTCCGAGGTCGCGCGCCAGTTCAGGCGCGCTCCAGCCATAATCGGCAGGCTCCGGCGATTGCCCGTAACCGGGCAGGTCCGGCCGCACCACGCGATAGTGCCGCGCGAGATGGGGCACCCAGCAGGTCCAGGCGCGCGACGATTCCGAATTGCCGTGCACCATCACGACCGTTTCAGGTGTGGTCCACGGCTCGCCGAACCAATGGTCTTCGTACGCCATCCAGACGCCGGGCCGAATTTCCACCCTGGCCTTTTCTTTGTTGTCTTCCATGAGGGTAGCTTGCCCTTCTTTTACGATTGCGAACACCCGCGCGGATGCATTGCATGGTCGCGGTTATTGACGCGGGATGGGTCCGAACGCCGGCGGTGGAATGCGCCGCTTCGACGCGGCCTCATAGGCCGAGGCGATTTCCAGCAAGCGGTCTTCACGGCCGGGCTCGGCGCGGAACACCAGCGAGAAGGGCAGGCCGGGCGCGGGAATCGTTGTCGGCGTGTGCGAACCCTGCGACACGTACTTCTTGCCGTCAGCGGTGAGCTTGAACACCGGATCGTAGACGGTCGTCACGTATCCCGCCGGCACCAGCATTTCGGTGAGGCCGGCATTGGGGCCATAGAGCGATTCCGGCCTCAGATTGCTTGGAATGTCATACTGATGCGGGTGGCCGATGAGGCCCGGCGCCCACGGCGTATGCAAGCGTACCAGCGCGTCGAGTCTATTCTCCAGGATCACCATCATATCGGCGCGGCGCAGCAGTTCGCGCAGCATGATGCGTTCGTTGACGCCCTGGCGGCCGTCGAGCGGATTGCGCGGGTCGGCGATCTCTTCCCAGTTCTTGAAGGCCGAGCGCTGATCGGCGCCCCAGAATTTGGAGCGCTTGTTGAGCTCCGCGAAGCTCGTCAGCGTTTCAGTGTAACCTTTGGCTTTCCAGTCGGCAGCACGCCGTGTCAGATATTGCGGAATGTGGAAGCGGAAGGTGTTGGACAATTCCTGCTGCTGAATGGTGCCGATATCGAGATTGATCGGCGCTTCGATATGGCCGTCGGCCAGCGCGACGCAGTAGTCGATTGGCGTCATCTTCCCGGAGCCGAATGTCTTGCCCGGGAAGAATTCGGTGGGGACGATGGCGGCGGCGAATTCCTTGAACAACGGCGTGCCGTCCTTGCCGAGCCGGAACAAGATGTCAGGCATGAAAACGGGGATGAGACGCGCCAGCGCGCGGCGGAAGTCGACTGTCATTTTCTCGCAGGCAGGGTCCGGCTGCCATAGCGGATCGCCGGACTCGACCAGGGTCGCGCCGAGCTTGTCGGCGAGCACGCTTTGAACTTCTTTCTTCGCGGCGTCGACGATGGGCTTCTCCGTAATCGAATCCTTCGGATAAACCATCGACTCGCGAATGACGCCGAGCCGTACGCCCTTCAGCGTGCCCGGTTCGCCATTGGCGGTGGCGTGTTTGCTGTAGCCGCCAGCGATGACCGACGAGCGCGGCACGGTGGTGAAGGGGTCGCGCGGATCGTAATAGCCGTCTTCCGGGTCCTTTAGCGCATCAAGAATTTTGGCGCAG
>CAITEM010000225.1 GCA_903891395.1 uncultured Hyphomicrobiales bacterium
CGGTCGCCGATGCGCGCTTTGGTCGCGGCGATTTCGGACTCGAACGCGTGGACGAAGCGCGCTTCATCGACGCCGCCATGGCGCACGTGGCTGTTGAAGTCGCAATACGGGCACTTCGACAGGCAGAACGGCCAGTGCACGTAAACGGCAAACGGCGCGGATGTGGTTAAAGACATGTTAACATCATAGGCTTCGCGTTGCGTCGCAGCCAGCGGCAATTCAATTCGTCTGCGGACAAGTCGTTAAAATTGTAACGAAAGTTCCTGGCCGCAAGCCCCTACTTCGCGCCGGGAAACCATTCGACATGGCTATCGCCGGTACGGCCGTAGTAGACGGCGCGACGCCCGGCCATGGAGACGAAGTAGCCCACGCATCCGGCGGCAGCGACGCGTTCGCAGAACGCCTTGTACTGGATCTTGCCGGCCTGAATGGCGCGGACCGCGGCATCGACGCCTTGCGCCGAAAATTCCTGCGACGGAACAATGCCGCCGATGTGGCTCGCCACCACTTCGGATTCGCCACTCGGCAGATAATAGGTTTTCTCCGAACGCAGCAGGTCAGCGTGATAGCGCTCGACGCCGGCGCCGATCAGTTTCTTCACCACTTCGGGAAATGTCACGCGCTCTTCGTCGGAAGCCCTCGTGCATTCAAGCAATACGTCGCGAACCGATGGGTCCATTGTTCTCTCCTGTTTCCGATTGAGCGGGGCGCTATTCCACCGGCAACACCGTTAAGCCGTGCCGGCGCACGATGTCGCGCATCGCGCTTTCGATCTTCTTGCGCTCGGCGCTGCTAAGGTGACTGAAGAATTCTTCGTCGTTGCGGTCGGCAAGCGCCGCCAGTTTCGGCACCAGTGCGCGGCCTCTGGCGGTCAGCGCGAGCGCCTGATAGCGCAGATCTTCATCGCTCTGCGTGCGTGTGACCAGCGACTTGGCGACGAGCTTGTCGGCGAGCTTGGAGATGCCGCCGCGCGTCATGCTGATTTTGCCAGCCAGTAAACTCGGCGCCAGCGCATCGCTGTCGTAAAGCTCGCGCAAGATCACCCATTCGGCGACGCTGACGCCGAAGGCCGCGACCTTGCGGCTGAACACTTGCGATACCTGGTTCGACACGAAGCGCAGCCAATATCCGAGGTGCGTTTCAAGCGGGCTGACGGAAGGAGAGCGAGCCATGGGTTCCTCAGTAGTTAACATGGAAACTATAGCGATACAGTTTCCATGTCAACTATCTCAGTTGTTGTTTTTGGAGGTGTCTAGCGCAGGCAGGCGTCGGCCAGCATGACGAAAGCGCGGGCGCGGTGCGACAGGCCCATGCCGTGCGGAGGAAGGCCGTGCTTTTCCAGCGCGCTCATCTGGCCGAAGGTACGGTTGTGTCCATCCGGCAAAAACAACGGATCGTAGCCGAAGCCGGCATCGCCGCGCGGCGGCCATACCGCGACGCCATCGACGCGGCCTTCGAATTCTTCGAGATGCCCGTCGGGCCAGGCGAGACACAAGGCGGCGACAAAGTGACAGCGGCGCTGTTCGGGCGCCTTGGCGCCTTTCTCGATCAGGAGCGTCTGAATGCGATTCATCGCGAAGCGGAAATCCTTGTCCGGTCCGGCCCAGCGCGCCGAGTAGATGCCGGGGTCGCCGTTGAGCGCATCGACGGCAAGACCGGAATCATCGGCAAATGCGGCAAGACCGGTCGCCTTCATCGCGGCGAGCGCCTTGATGCGCGCGTTGGCGTCAAAGGTTGTGCCGGTCTCGTCAGGCTCGGCGAGCCCGAGTTCGCCAGCCGATTGCGCTTCGATGCCATACGGCGAGAGCAGTTCGCGCATCTCGGCGAGCTTGCCGGGATTGTGCGTGGCGATGACGAGAGGCCCGGTAAGGCGGCGATGTTGGCTCACGCCACCGCCAGCTTTTGTAAGTCGACCAGCTTGCCGATTCCTTTGCGCGCCAGCGCCAGCAACGACAGCAACTGTTCCTCGCTGAACGGGTCTTTCTCGGCGGTCGCCTGGACTTCGACGATGTTGCCGGCGCCGGTCATGACGAAATTGGCGTCGGTGTCAGCTTCCGAATCTTCGGCGTAATCGAGATCGAGCACCGCGGTGCCTTTGTAGACGCCGCACGACACCGCGGCGAGGTGATCGCGCAGCACCGGAGCATTGCCTTGCGCCTTGAACATGTCGCGCGACTTCATCCAAGAGATGCAATCCGACAGCGCCACCCAGGCGCCGGTGATCGAGGCGGTGCGGGTGCCGCCATCGGCCTGGATCACGTCGCAGTCGACGGTGATCTGACGTTCGCCCAAAGCTTGCAGGTCGATCACGGAACGCAGCGAGCGACCGATCAGCCGCTGAATCTCGACGGTGCGGCCGCCTTGCTTGCCGGCGGAGGCTTCGCGGCGGGTGCGCTCGGAGGTGGCGCGCGGCAGCATGCCGTATTCCGCCGTCACCCAGCCTTTCCCAGAGCCGCGCAGAAAGGGCGGCGCCTGATTTTCGAGACTGGCCGTGCACAGCACATGGGTGTCGCCGAATTTCACCAGGCAGGACCCTTCCGCGTGTTTGAGGATGCCCGGTTCGAGACTGACG
>CAITEM010000226.1 GCA_903891395.1 uncultured Hyphomicrobiales bacterium
GCTGGTGCTCAGCGCCTGCGCGCCCATCATTTCCGAATATAGCCTCGATGCCTACAAGAACGCGACCTCGCTGAAAGCCGAGACGCTGGGTCTCATAGACAAGTCGGCTGAGAAGTTCGCCAGTCACCGGTCTGAAGTCGATGCGCTCACGACCAAGATCGATGCGGCCTATGAATTCGCCGCCGGCATTCCCAGCAACCAGTTGTCGACCGAACAATGGCAACTGCTGCGCAATCCCGACGGCAATCTGTACGGCGGCTTTGTTCGCACCTGGAGCAGCAGCAAGACCGGCACGCTTTCACCCGCGTATCGCGCCGGCAAAAAGAAGGAGATATCGGACGCCTTCGACCAGATCATTTGCCTGGAGACGAATAAGAAAGAAGCCAAGAGTTGCGCCGCCGCTGCCGCCGCCAGTCAGTAATGGAGTTGGGCGATGAGTACCTTCGATGCTTTCTTCGACAACATTCTGAGCGCTTCTAAAGATCTTGCGCAACAGACCTTGCAAGGTTTTGTCGCGCAGGCCGAGAGTGATGCTACCGATTTTCTCAATCAATCGAAGCAGCAGTTGAACTTATGGACCGATCAGCTGGCTTCGGGACAGCTATCGTCCGATGAATTCAAAGACTTGGCGCTGGGATTGAAGGATCTTGCGCTGATGCATGCCTTGACCCAGGCCGGTGTCGCCGCGGCGACCGCGCAACGCTTTCGCGATGCCGTCATCAAGCTCGTGATCGACACCGCGTTCAAAACGTTCTTGCCCTAGGTCGCCCTAAGTATCGGGATTCTAGGCCCGCGGCTCGGGCCGGCGGCTGTTCGGTT
The DNA here is from genome assembly GCA_903891395.1 of uncultured Hyphomicrobiales bacterium. Taxonomy (GTDB): domain Bacteria; phylum Pseudomonadota; class Alphaproteobacteria; order Rhizobiales; family Xanthobacteraceae; genus Pseudolabrys. The sequence continues at coordinate 820 of CAITEM010000226.1, forward strand.
GCAGCAGCACGCAGGCCGCGGCGACGAAGATCAACACAAAGCCGGCAATGTCGGGTGCCGTCGGGCGCTCGTGCAGAAAGATGGTTGAAGCGGTGACACCGACCACCGGGACCAGCAGGGCGCCGATCGACGCCGTGGTCGTCGGCAGCTTTCCGACGATGGCCCACCACAGGAAGTGCGCGAGACCGACGCCGAACAATCCGACGAACAAAACCGCCAGCGTCGTTTCGGCGTGTAACGGCCAGAAACGCGGTACGCCTTCAAACAGGAAGGCACCTACCGCGATGAACCCAAAGCCGAACAGCAGTTGCCATGCGGCATTCGCCAGAGGCTCGACCGTCGCCTTCACCCATTTCATGTAGACGGTGGCGAAGGCCCAGCCGAACGCGCAGGCCAGCGAGTAGTACACCGTTGGCGGAAAACCGCCGACAAACAGCGGCCACACCAAAATGCCGAGCCCTACGACGCAGAGTAAAAACGCCACCGTGCGGATGCCGCCGAGCCGTTCGCCGAGCATCAGGCGGCTGAGCACCGTCGCCCAGATCGGCATCGAATAGGTGATGATGATGGCGCGCGAGGTCGCGCCGTTCATTTGCGCGAAGGCGGACAGCACTTGAAACAAAGCGACGTTGAAGAATCCGGCGACCATCACATGCTTGGCCTCGCCGCGCGGCACCTTGAGGCTGTATCCGGTGAGCACGGCTGCGGTAAACAATGTCACGGCGCCGAGACCGCTGCCGGCAACCCGCAGACTCCACGGGCTCAATTCACGCAACGCGACGGCGGCGGCGATCCAGTTCAGGCCCCAGGCGACGGCCAGCAGCAAGACCAACAGCTTGGCCTTGCCGGTGACATCGGCGCTGGTATCGGCATTCGGCATGACATCGGCCCCGGCCGGACGTGAAAGACGCGCGGCACGCTATCTCACGCGTGCCGCGATGACGAGCCATCGCTGCGATGCAATTTCGCGTGGGAGGAACCCTACGCACGGGGCGGCTTCACGTCCGCCGTCGTTGCGACGTAGCGCACGTCCGGTTCGTCGAGGCCGGCACTCAGCAATATCTTGCGGACGCTCGGCCGCGCCGCCGCGAAATAGACTTTCGTGCCGGAACGCCGCAGCCTCGCGGTGAATCCCGCCAGTGAATGTGCGGCGGTGGAGTCGATCAACGGCACATCGCGAAAATCGAGCACGAAAACCTTCGGGTGCACCGCGAGCCGTTCCAGGATCAAGGACACCCGCGCGGTCGCGCCGAAAAAGAAAGCGCCGTTGATGCGGTAGACCATCATGTCGTGTCCGATGGTCCGCGTTGCGTCGATCTCGGCTTTGTCGCCGCTGGTGTCGGCGACATCGTCGCCGATGAAATTCGTGCCGCCCTGCACTTCGACCGCCTCGGCCATGCGGTGCAGGAACAGCAGCGCCCCTAACACCACACCGACGCCGATGCCGGTGATCAGATCGACGAAGATGGTGAGGAAGAACGTCGACAGCAGCACCACGGCATCGCCACGCGAGCCGCGGATCAGCGCCCAGAACTCTTCCTTCTCCGCCATCCGCCAGGCCACGGTGATCAGCACGGCGCCCAACGCCGCGAGCGGGATGTAGGTGACCAAGGGGCCCGCGACCATCAGGAACACCAGCAAATAGCCGCAATGGAACATGCCTGCGACAGGGCCGCGCGCGCCGGCGCGGATATTCGTCGCGGTTCGCGCGACGGTGCCGGTGACGCAGATGCCGCCGAAGATTACCGAGGCGATATTGGCAAGACCTTGCGCGGTCAGCTCGCAGTTCGAGCGGTGCCGCGCGCCGGTCATGCCGTCGGCGACGACCGCCGACAACAGCGACTCGATGGCGCCCAGGATCGCGATGGCGACGGCGTCGGGCAGGACGGCTCTGATTTTCTCCACGCTGAACGTCGGTAATGAAGGGCTCGGCAGTGAACTCGGCAGTGCGCCGAAACGCGATCCGACCGTTGCGACGTCGAGATGCAGCAGCAGGGCCGCCAAAGCTGCTAAAATCACCGCGATCAGGAAGGCCGGCGCGGTCGGCGCCAGCCTGCGCACCGTTGCCATCACAGCGAGGGAAAACAGCGCAATCGCGACGGTCGGTGCGTTGAGCGTCCCAATCGCGCCCCAGAGTGCCGTGAGCCTGGGCAATAGATCGGAGGGTTCATGGGCCAGCGTCAGGCCGAGCAAATCCTTCACCTGACTCGCAGAGATGATCACGGCGATGCCGGCGGTGAAGCCGACCGTGACTGGAAACGGAATGTATTTGATGTAGGTGCCGACGCGCAGCAGGCCTATCGCGAGGAGGATAAGCCCGGCGATCATCGTCGCCAGCGCCAGTCCGTCGTAGCCGTGGCGTTCGACGACGGTAGCGATCAGGCCGATGAAGGCGCCGGCCGGCCCGCCGATCTGGTAGCGGCTGCCGCCCAGCAGCGAGACGACGAAACCGCCAACAATGGCGGTGTAGATGCCGCGATCCGGCGAGACGCCGGACGCGATGGCAATTGCCATCGACAGCGGCAGCGCGACAATGGCGACCGTCAACCCGGCAACCGCGTCGCGGCGCAGATCGCGCGCGCCATAGCCCTCGCGGACCACCGTAATCAGCTTCGGCGTGAATAATTCTGCGAAAGTCGGCTGGTTGGCCGGCAGACTGGGGCGGGAATTCATGGCACCTCGATTCGAGGCCCTTTGTAGCCCCGCAACTAGACTCGTCCTTTGAGCTAGATCAGCGACACCGCGCCTTGTTGCACCGCGGTTGCCGCCGTGTTAGCTAGCCCTCGATTTTGCGGGGGTTTTCGACGGTTTTCGGGAC
>CAITEM010000227.1 GCA_903891395.1 uncultured Hyphomicrobiales bacterium
GAATACGCTGAACTACATCGACTTCCTGCGCGACGTCGGCAAGCACTTCTCCGTCAACCGCATGCTGTCGTTCGACTCGGTCAAGATGCGGCTCGACCGCCAACAGGAACTGTCGTTCCTCGAATTCAATTACATGGTGTTGCAGGCCTACGACTTCGTCGAACTCAACAAGCGCTACGGCTGCACATTGCAAATGGGCGGCTCGGATCAGTGGGGCAACATCATCAACGGCATCGATCTCGGACGCCGGATGTCGAATGCGCAATTGTTCGCCGTCACCGCGCCACTGCTGACGACGTCGTCGGGCGCCAAGATGGGCAAAACGGCGGCCGGCGCCGTCTGGCTCGATGCCAATCTTCTGAGCCCCTACGACTACTGGCAATACTGGCGCAACACGGAGGACGGCGACGTCGCTCGCTTCCTCAAGCTGTTCACGATTTTGCCGCTCGACGAAATCGCCAAGCTCGCGGCGCTGCAAGGCGCGGAGCTCAACGAAGCCAAGAAGGTGTTGGCGACGGAAGCCACCGCCCTCGTCCACGGCCGCGACGCCGCCGCTCAGGCGAGCGACACATCGCGCAAGACGTTCGAGGAAGGCTCGTTCGCCGGCTCATTGCCGACGGTCGAGATCGCCCGCGCCGATCTCGACAAAGGCATCGGCGTGCTGATTGCGTTCGCGGAAAAGACCGGACTTGTCAGTTCGAACGGCGACGCACGCCGCCAGATCAAGGCCGGCGGTCTCAAGGTCAATGACGCGACCGTCGGAGACGAGAAAATGACGCTGACCGGCAAAGACCTGACCGGCGACGGCGTCATCAAGCTGTCGCTCGGCAAGAAAAAACACGTGTTGCTGAAGGCGGTTTAGACCGGCCTCACCGCGTCGGCGGAATGAAATTCCGGTCGAAGGTGCCCGGCGACGGGATGAACTTGCGCAAAAGGCCCGGCGCAATCGCCGTCACCGGATTGACCGAAACCCGCGGCGCACTCGGCGGACCGACCGCTTCATAGGTGATGCCGAGCAAGCCTTCGTTGCTGCCGCCAAGGAACAGGCCGACGATCGGGATCTGCCCGAACATATTGTTGAGCCCGTAGAACGGCACGAAAGTGCCGCGCAGATGGACGTCGTCCTTGGCGTAGTCGATCTGGCCTTCGATGGTGGCGCCGACCAGGGGCCCGCGCACGACGCCATCGCGGATCGACATGCGGCCGGGGAATTTCGTGAAGTCGACGGCGAGTTCGGAAAAATCGACGGCGCCCTTGGCGCCGCCGGGCGCGCCGGACACGACGCGATCAAGCGCGGGCTCGCCGCGGATCACGAAACTGCGCAGGAACAGATGGCCGACTTGCGGCGCGTCGTCCTGCGTCGGCGGGTCCAGCGCCACCCACATCTGGCCGCCGAACATGCGCGGATACGTGTCGGTAAACCTGAACAGCGACCCCGCGTCGTCGGTTTCCAGATAGACCACTTGGTGGCTGTCGCGCGCGCGCACGCGCAGATCGCCGGTCAGCGGCGTATCCCGTCCGATCTTCGACGCCAGGGAAAACGTGCGGATGCGGCCGCTGCGGCGCGACAGCTTGAGATCGAGGCCGCGCAGCGTCTCGCCGTTATGACCGGCAACGGTGCCGAGCTTGACGTCGAGATCGAGATCGGGCTGCTTCGCCTTGTTCTTGTCGGAGGCGCCCGCCAACGACGCCTTGACGAACTGGCGGCCGTCATACACGTCGCCTCGCATCGTCACTTTCAGCACGTTGTCGACGCGTTCGGCTTTCAGCGTCGTCTTGTCGCCGTCCGACAGGCTGAACACCGGGAAATTCGCCGACACCAAATCCCCCGAATTGTCGATTTCGACCGAACCCTTCACCGAGGCGCCGCCCGCATCCACGACGAGATCGTCGAGCTTCGCCGATTTGGCCGTCTTGGTCAGCGTATAGGTCGCCTTCGCCGGTTTGCCCGCAGCCTTCAGCCATCCCGGCAACAGATTGTCGATCTTCACCGGCGTGAGATCGGCCTCGACGCTCATGCGCTCTTCGGTAGCGTTGTCACCGACGCGGCCCACCACTTTGATCGGAATGCTGCCGACGACCGCGCCGCCGAGATCCATGCCCAGTCGTTTTCGCGCGGCCTCGTCGATATTGGCCTGCATCTTCAATTCAGCATCCGCATCGCCCTTCTGCTTGTGCAGATCGATGCTGGCCGCCGTGCCGTTGATCTTGACGTCGCCTTTGACCTGATAGCCATCCGGGCCGGCGGTCACGCGCAGCGCCGACGCTTCGAGTTTCTGTCCCATCAGTATCTTGTCGGCGGCGAAATTCGTGAGATCCGCGACGACCGAATAAGTCGCGGCGTCTTTCGGAATGACCTTGGCCAGCGGAACGTTGACAGTAACCTGGGCGGCGATGGAGCCGCGGCTCGACGCCGGATCGAGCGTGATGCCGACACTGTCTTTCAAGCCGTCGGACGCCAGCAGTGCCGCGGCCGCCGCCATGGTGCCGTCGATGCGGAAGGTCGAGCGTGCCGGCGCCGGTTTGAGGTGCGTATCCGGCACTTCGAACACGCCGCTCGATACATTGAGCTTGCGGCCACCGGCTTCGACCGTGCCGCGGCCGAGACCGACGGTGGCGTTGCGTCCGGTGATGTGGATGGTCAGATCGGCGTCGCGGATCGGCGGCAGATTGTCGATCGGACGCAAGGTCGTACCGCTGGTTTCGATATCGATCGACAGACCATCTTCCGGCGTCGGCGGACCGCCATTCTTGAAATCGATCAGCGGCGCATTGCCGGCAACCACGACGCGCTCGACCGTGCCGCCCGATACGTGATCCTCCACCCAAGCGCGCACGTCATGGGCGGCAAACACCGGCCATACCCGTTTCATCACCGAAGTCGGCATCCGCGTACCGGCAACACCGAACGCAATATGAGGCGCGCCCGAATAATCGAGGCTGCCCGTAACCGCGATACCGACATTGCGCAGCGGCCGCGTGTCGATGCGGCTCAAGTCGCCCTGGTCGAGATCGATGCGCTTGCGCACGGGATCGATACGCGCGCGCACCGCCAGACGGTTCAACGCGGTGCCCTCCTCGGCGCCCGCGCCGGTCGAACCGAGGATGATCGGGTCGATGACCGGGTCGCCCCGCGCCACGTTCAAAGTCCACGCCGTCTGATCGGCGGCAGGCGCTTCCAGCGTGGCTTGCAAGGTGAACTGGTTGCCGCCGGATTTGATCTGGAACGGAACGACCAAACTGCGCCGCGCCGCATCCCAGTTGAAGCGGAAGTCGGCGTGGTCGATGGTGACGTTCACATCCGGGTTGTCGTGATCGACAATCGTGCCGGCTTCCGCCAGCAACTGCCCCTGGATCGTTTGCGGCGTGCCGTCCGGCAGGATGTCGGCGCGGATGCTGGCCGACAGCGGCAGATCGGCGTCGATGCTGGCGGTTTCGTTGAGCCGCAGCGCCAGCAGAATATCGCGGGCCGCGAGGTTACGAGCCTCGATACCGACCGCGCGGACGCCGTCGCCAACCGGCCGCATCGCCGCGCTGAGCACCCAGGGCCGCGACGGACTGTCCGACTCCAGTTTGAAAATCACGCCGCCTTGCGCCGGCCGCGTCAGGCTGGCGTTGATCTGGTCGAATTTCCACTGCTTGCCGTTTCGCCGGTCATCGACGACCAGATTTCCATTTTTGAGACCGAGCTCGCGCAATTCGTTGCCATCGAAGCCGGTCCCGCCACTGCCATCGACCCAGGCCATCAGGCCGGCGACGTCTTCGAGTTCGTTCCGCAACGAGGCTTGCGGTGTGACAGCTTCGGCGGGCTGCGCCGGCGTCAACGTCGGCGACGCCGTGGCAAGCGGACGGTTATCCGCACCGGCGAATATCGTGACGCGGCCGTCGGTCTCAATACGCACCGCCAATTCCGCGCCGACGAGATTCAGGCTCTGCGCCCGTACGTGGCCGGTGAGCAGGCTCAAACCTGAAAGGCCGACTTCAGCCTTCGGCGCGCTCGCGACCACGGTGCCGTCGGCGTCGCGCACGACGATGTCGCGCAGCCGCAGAGACGTACGGCCCTTCTCGTCGCGCTCGATCTGGGTGCCGCCCACCGCAACGGTTTGTTTGTCGCTGAAGTTCTCCTCGATCGCCGCTTTCAGCCAGGGCGTCGCCATCTGGAGTTCGATGGGACCGCTCGACAGACGCCACCACAAAGCGAGACAGCCGACCGTGGCCAAAGCGAACACGACGGTAGTGCCCCAGAACGCACGACGCAGGTAGCGATGGCGCAGAAAGCGCGCCGTGCCCCGTCGCATCGCGCCCCAGCGCCCGCGGCCCGCGCCCGCCGCGGCGTGCCGAAGCGGCGCATGATCCGAATCCGGCGCCGGGTGGCTGCTGTGGCTGTGGTCTTTACCCGTCATGCCGCTCGTAATTTGTCCTTGGAATTCCACCGGCGCGTCCTGCGCTTAGCCTAGGTAGAGGACGCCGATCCGCACGCGAACCCGGTACGGCATCTGACCGATTCGCCGGCCTAAATCGATGGAACCGGTTGCGCCCACCCCGCGCAAATGGCAATGCGTCGGCGACATTGACGGGTCGAAAACGACGAAAGGAAGGCGCATGACGCGTGAATTGACCGTGGGCGACAAAGCGCCGCCCTTCACCTTGGCCCGTGACGGCGGCGCAAACGTATCGCTGAAGGATTTCAAAGGCCGCAAGCTGGTCCTCTATTTCTATCCGAAAGCCGACACACCGGGCTGTACCAAAGAAGCCATCGCGTTTTCCGGCCTGCGCGCGGCCTTTGCCAAAGCCGACACTGATATCCTGGGCGTTTCCGCCGATCCGGTCGCGAAACAGGACAAGTTCAAGACCAAGCACAAGCTTTCTATCGCGCTCGGATCCGACGAGTCGAAGGAGATGCTGCAAGCCTACGGCGCTTGGGGTGAGAAATCGATGTATGGGCTCAAGTTCGTCGGCGTCATCCGCAAGACATTCCTGATTGGGCCCGACGGCCGCATCGCGCAGATCTGGCCGAAGGTTCGCGTCCCGGGTCACGCCGAGGCTGTTCTGGAGGCCGCCCGCGCCCTGTAATCCCCTGCGTTTGCAGCAGAATCATACCGCACCCCGGCCGGAATTTCCTCTTTTTTAACCCTATCGGTTTGATATCGGCGTGGCTGGTCCCGCGCGCCCGCGGCCGTGCCGCCGCGGAGCCTTCATGTCGAACGTCGACCATTCCCCTTACGAATATGCCGCGCGCATCGCGCCCACCGCCCGCGCCCAGTCCGCCGCCACGGTATCGCAGCATCTGCACCGCGCCCGCGGCAGCGATTACACGCTGGTGCACGGCGGCCGTCAGGTCCGTATCGGTCCGGTAGCGTTCTGGATCGTGGTCGGCACTTTGGTGGTGATGGGCGTGTGGTCGATCGCCACCGGCACCTATTTCGCCTTCAGCAATGACGTGTTGACGCGCCTGGTCGGCCGTCAGGCCGAAATGCAATTCGCCTACGAGGACCGCATCGCCGAACTGCGCGGCCAGGTCGATCGCATCACCAGCCGGCAGTTGCTGGATCAGGAGCAGTTCGAGCAGAAACTCAGCTCGCTGATGCAGCGGCAGACGGTCCTGGAATCGCGCACGTCGGCGCTCACCGGCGACGTCATCACCACAGGCTCGATCAAGCCCGCGCGCGTGGCCCCGCCCGAGCCGCCAAAGCCGGTCAAGGCAAGACCGATCAGCGACACCGTCATCTTCACCGCACCGCCTGATCGCGAGGCGCGACTGCAATCGCGTGAATTGCCGAGCACGGCGACCCGTTTGGCCGAGCGCGGCAATGCCGGCGGGCTCGACGGAATTTTGACGCGCGTCGCCTTCTCGCTCGACAAGATCGAGCGCAAGCAGACCGCGACACTCACCGACATGGAAGAACGGATCGACACCAAGGCCCGGCAAATCAAAAGCGTGCTGTCCGACCTCGGCGTGGAAACCGGCCCCGCTCCCAAGGGCGGCGGCGTCGGCGGCCCTTATGTACCGTTCAAAGCGCCAGCGTCAGGCGCCAGCGCCTTCGAGCGCCAGATGTATCGCATCAATGTGGCGCGCGCGCAGGTCAACCAATATTCCAGCACGCTGATCACCGTGCCCGTGCGCAAGCCGATCTTCGGCGAGATCGACATGAGTTCGCCGTTCGGCATGCGCATGGACCCGTTCATGAAGGGCCCGGCGATCCACACCGGCATCGACATGCGCGGCGACATCGGCGATCCGGTACGCGTGACCGCCAACGGCACGGTCGTCACCGCCGGCTGGAACGGCGGCTACGGCAATATGGTCGAAGTCGACCACGGCAATGGTTTCGCGACCCGCTACGGGCACATGTCGAAGATCGAGGTGAAGGTCGGCCAGCACGTCAAGATCGGCGAGACCATCGGCCTTATCGGCTCGACCGGCCGCTCCACCGGCCCTCATCTGCATTATGAAACGCGCATCGACGGCGAAGCGGTCGATCCGCAGAAATTCCTGCGCGCGGGCCTGCGGCTCGGCAGCGGAATTCTGGGCGATAATATCTAAGCCTATTCCACGTCCTCGACCGTCTCCGGGCCGCCGCCGAACGCCTTCTGCGCCAGCGCCGCCTGCATGAACGGGTCGAGATCGCCATCGAGCACGCCGGCCGAATCCGACGTCGAGACGCCGGTGCGCAGGTCCTTGACCATCTGATACGGCTGCAAGACGTAAGAGCGGATCTGGTGGCCCCAGCCGATATCGGTCTTGGCGGCCTGATCGAGCACCGCCTTGTCTTCGCGCTTCTTCATCTCGGCTTCGAACAATTTGGCGCGCAGCATGTCCCAGGCCATCGCCCGGTTGCGGTGCTGCGAGCGATCCTGCTGGCACTTCACCCCCGTGTTGGTCGGAATATGCGTCAGCCGCACTGCCGACTCGGTCTTGTTGACGTGCTGGCCGCC
>CAITEM010000228.1 GCA_903891395.1 uncultured Hyphomicrobiales bacterium
CCGGGCGGTAGTTGCGCACGTAGACGGCGCGCTGCGGTACGCCGGAAGCGGCAAAGATCGAATGAATCTCGCGCATCGAATCGGCGGCGGCCACGCCGGTGGTGCCGCCGGTCGGGATGTCGACGATGATGCCGCTGGTGCCTTCGCGCCGCCATAGCTGCGCGAACGACAACACGTCGGCGCGTTGCGATGGCGTCAGGCCGCCGCGATTGCGGCCGACGAAAACTTCGACGGTGCGATCGCCTTCCTTCAGGGTTATCGGATGGCGCAGCCGATAGTCGTTTTGATATTCCGCTTGCGCCGTGGGGGAGCCGCCCGTCTGGCAGCCCGCGAGCAGCGCGGCGATGCCGCCGGCCGCCAAAAGCCGCAGCGCCGCATGGGCGCAGCGCCGGCCAGCCGCCGTGTTAAGTCTAGTCATCAAACGTCTCCTGATTCCGCTCAATCGAGGATGAATCCGTATTTGCCGCGGTAATTGGCGGGTTGCTGGGCCGGCACGTCGGGCTGACCGGCCGTGCCGTAGATGCGATTAAGGCGCCCGAGCAGCGCAGTCTGCGGATCCGACGGATCGGCAAAGCCGTCGTCGGGGCGCGACAGCAGCTTCTGCGATACCGCACGCACGATGTAAGGCGTGACGAGGACCATCAGTTCGGTCTGGTTGTTGATGTAGTCGCGGCTCTTGAACAGCGCGCCGAGAATCGGCACCTGCATCAGACCCGGTACGCCGTTGATCTGCTGCTTGGTCGACTCCTGGATCATGCCGGCCAGCGCCAGCGAGCCGCCCGACGGAATTTCCACGGTGGTTTCGGCGCGCCGCGTGCTGATCGAGGGAATGGTCAGCGACTGGGTCGAGCCGGGGACCGCCAAGGTCAACGAGTTGTCGGTCGACAGGTCGGATACTTCGGTCATGACCTTGAGGCTGATGCGGCCTTCCGACAGGACCACCGGCGTGAACACCAGACTGACGCCGAATTTCTTGAAGTCGACCTGCGCTTGGCAGACCGGCGGGGACTTCGTGGTGTCGCACGACAGACCGTTCGGGATCGGGAATTCGCCGCCGGCGACGAAGGTCGCCGTCTCGCCCGAGATTGCCGTCAAATTCGGTTCGGCCAGCGTGCGCAGCACGCCGGCACGATCCATCGCCCGCAGCGTCGCGGTGACGTTCTTCCAGCTGCCGCCGAGCGACGTGTTGCTCAAGGTCTGGCCATTGGCGCTGAAGGGGTTCTGCGTGTTCAAATTCACGGCCGCGGCGCCGTAGTTGAAACTGCCGGACAGATCGACGCCGAGCTGTTTGATGACGTCGCGGCGAACTTCGGCAACCGTCACCTTGAGCATGACCTGATCGCGCCCGCGCACGGTGATGCCGTTGACGACCTTGTTGCCGTCACCGACCAAACGCGCCGCGCTGCCGGACAACATGATGCCGTCGTTGCCGACGCCTTCGATGCGGATGTCGCTGTCGGGTAAGGCTTGCTTGAGCGCGGCGCGCACGCCGTTGAGATCGCGCGTGACCGCGATATCGAAGCCGGCGATCTGCTTTCCGGCGCCGTCGAAGAAGAAGATGTTGGTCTGTCCAACGGCGACGCCGATCATGTAGACGCGGCGTGACGAGCGGATCACCGCGTTGGCGACCTTGGGATTGGCAACCAGCACGTCCTTGATGTCGGCCGGCAGGTCGATGGCGACCGATTTGCCGATACCGAGCGGGACGAAGCGCGAGGTCGCTTCGCTCGCGGCGACCTGGATGACCTGCACGGCCGAGTCGGCGGCGCTGACGGCGCTCATCGGCGCCACACCGGCTGCCGCGAGCAATGCGGCCAGCGACGCGGTGTGGATCAAGGCCTTCATCGTCCAATGTCCCGCCATATGACTCAGGTTCCTAAACTCATTCATTTCGGTGTCTGCTGCGTGCTCACGCCGAAGCGGACGATATTGACGGTGTTCTTCTTGCTGGATTTGTCGTCCGGCGCGTCAGTCTTCGAGGCGTCGGTGACGCTGCGCAGCGCCAGCGACAGCGATCCGATCTGCTGCGACAGCACGAGCGTCTCGGCCTGGCTTGAGCTGAGTTCGAGCGTCGCGGTCTTGCCGACAACAACCTTGTTGCCGCCCTTTTCTTCGATGTTCTGGTCGATCGCCAGCACGCGGATATTGGTCAAGACGGTTTCACTGGTCTTGGCGTCGCCGCCTGCCTTTTCGGCGTTGGCATCGCGGCGCGTGAGAATGACGTCGACGCGGTCGTTCGGCAGAATGAAGCCGCCAGCGCCGTTTTCCGGCGAGATTTGTGTCGATACGGCGCGCATCCCAGACGGCAGAATCGCCGCCATGAAGCCGGAGCCTTTGGCGTTCACCAGTTTGGCTTCGCGGATCGGCTCGCCGGCGATGAACGGCACGCGCGCGACCCAGCCGGAAAGATCTTCCATGGCCTGGGGGCGCTCGGATTTACGAATGAAGTTTCCGCTGGAGGCGCTGGCTGGCCACGTCTGCCATTGCAGGTCGCCGGGCGACAAAGGCTGGCCCATCGGAATGTCGCCTTTGGCGATCAAGACATCGACGGTCTCGACCACCGGGACTTCCGGCTTGACCTCCGGAGGCTTTTCCGAACGGCCCGCCAGCATCGCGGCAACGCCACCAGCAGCGATGGCGACCGTCAGAACTACGACGTGCGCGGCTTTCATACACTTACTCTCACGGTACCGGACGACCGAACTGGCCGCCTAAACCACATGGCGGCCAGAGCGACCGCTTACACGGGATTTCATCAGCTAAAGGTCAAGGTATGGTTAAGCAGCGGTGTCTAAATCGAGTTAATATTTTCTTGCGGCCATTCGGTCTTGATGCGGGATGCTTTTCCGAAAATTCGGGCCGCAACAAACTTTAAATGGAAACAGAGAACGGATGTCAGAGGCCGAAGCCGGGCATCCATCCGGTCTTCGGATAAACCGCGAGCGCCGCCCCGGCGAGCGCGATGCCGTAGGGGACGCCGCCGCCGGTTTCGTGCAGGCGCATGATCCAGGGTTGGCGGGCGAGGAAGGCCGGCAATGGCAATTTGCGAAACTGGATCAGCACGATTGTGAGTACGCCGCCGAACAGGGAGGCATAGACCATATAATCCAGCAGATGGTCGAAGCCGAACCAAAGCGCGGTCGCCGCCGCGAGCTTGGCGTCACCGCCGCCGATCCAGCCTTGCGAGAAGAATCCGAAGGCAACTACCAGCACCAGCAGTCCCGCGGCGAGGTGCAGGGAAATGTCGGGCAGGCTCATGCCCGTCACTATCGTCAGCACGAAAAACCCACCGGCCAGCGCCAGCGACAAACGGTTTGAGATCGTCATGGTCAGGAGATCGCTGGAGGCGGCAAAGGCCATCAGCGCGGGAAACAGCAAAAGCCTGATACCGTCGGCGAACATCGTGCACCGGTTCCTGCGCGCCATCGCGGCGCCGCTGCAGAGTAGGCAGCGCAAACTTGCCGTTCGGTTAGCGCCGGATGTCTTTACCGCCGGTTAAGGATTGAGGCGCCGGCGTCGAAAAGCAAAAGGCTCCGGCGAACGGCCGGAGCCTTTTGTAGTGGTGACCAGAACCCAACGACTACTTAAGCTGGGTCGAAATGCTCTGGAACTTCGCATTCAGCGAGGTGCCGAGGCCGTTCACGACCGCGATGATCGCGACCGAGATGCCGGCGGCAATCAGGCCATATTCGATGGCCGTCGCGCCGGAGTTGTCCTTCACGAAGCGCAGGAAGAGGTTTTTCATCGGTAGCTCCTAAATCCACACGAAACTGTCTGAGCTGATCCAGGGGGACAGGATTTACTCCCGCTTCCAAGAACCATGCCGCAAACGTAGCGGGGAGGTCTTGCGCGGCGGTTAATGTGATTGGAGAAACACAGGGCTAATTGCGGTATATATTTCGTAGTTAATAAGTTATTACTACAATATTAGCAGAGTTAATAATACGTAATTTACTTCTATACTGAATATAGCTCATGTTACTCAAACGAATACATAGCACGACTGTCTAAATTTGCCGTAAATCGCAAAGATCCGATTGTATTGGCTGTTGTCGTGGCGCAGCCGAATACTGGCACCACGTTGTGCCTTTGGCTGCGATCTCTCATCTGAACGACGGGTGCGCGGCCGCCGATGGTGTGGACGTGTGGATTCACCGCATCTTAACGGCCGGAGGCGGATACCGGATCGACCGGTTTCACCGCGGACGCGCGCCATGTTGAATGAATTTCTTTCCGTTTTTGTCGTCGCCGGGCAGACGATGCTCAAGCTCGTGCCGATCACGATCGCTTTCGGCATCGCCTTCGCCGTTCTGACGCACTGGTCGGCCTGCAATCCCGGAAATGCGTGGTGGCGCAAGCGCGAGATCGTCACCGACATTCTGTACTGGTTCATCATTCCGCTGCTGGCGCGCTTCGTGCGTATCGGTCTGATGGTGCTGGGCGCGGCGCTGCTGTTCAACATTCACGGCGAAGCCGCGCTGAACGAATTCTACAATGACGGCTTCGGCCCGCTCGCGACGCTGCCGCTCTGGGCGCAGGCGCTTTTCTTCGTTATTGCGTCGGATTTCCTGACGTATTGGACGCACCGCGCTTTCCACCGCGACGATCTCTGGAAATACCACGCCATCCATCATTCGTCCGAAGATCTCGATTGGATCTCCGCGGCGCGGTTTCATCCGATCAACATTTTCCTTGGCACCGTTCTGGTCGATGTCGCCTTGCTGCTCGCCGGCATTTCGCCGAACGTCATGCTGTGGGTCGGCCCTTTCACCACCGCGACGTCGGCCATGGTACACGCCAATCTGAACTGGACTTTCGGTCCGTTCAAATACGTGCTGGCCAGTCCGGTGTTCCACCGCTGGCATCACACGGCACCTGACCGCGGCGGCAACAGCAATTTCGCCGGCACGTTTCCAGTGTGGGATGTTCTGTTCGGCACCTTCTATATGCCGGCCAACGAGATTCCGGACGAATACGGCGTCGACGATCTGCACTTCCCGTCGGGCTTCGGCGCCCAGATGATGTATCCGTTCCGGCATCTGATCGAGGAGTGGCGGGCCCGCCGCAATCGCGGCAAGCCCAAACCGGTCTGACGGCCGGCGCGAGAGCGGTCTTCTGCCCCTTTGCACTTCGTTCACCAATTTGCAGTCAACTCGGCTGGCCGTATTCCGTCCGTGGCAGGGCGGCCTCACGGTTTTGTAGCGTATGTGTAGCGTTGGAGAGTTCAATGTCGGCGGTGTTTGAGCGTCGCACGCGACGGGTCGTTCGGTCGGCCGTGGCGCTGCTGGCTGTGCTGGCCGCGACGGCGGCTTCGGCTGAGACCTTCACCGTCAATGTCGATCAGGCGCACATCCTGAAGGTGCCGGACAAGGTCACCACGATCGTGATCGGAAATCCGCTGATCGCCGACGCGTCGCTGCAAAGCGGCGGCATGTTGGTCGTGACCGGCAAGAGCTTCGGCTCCACCAATCTTCTGGCGCTTGACCGCAACGGCAAGACCGTCATGGACACCACTTTGCAGGTGCAGGGCCCGGCCGGGAGCAATCTGGTCGTGGTGTATCGCGGCTCCGACCGCGAATCCTACAGCTGCACGCCGGAATGCCAGCCGCGCGTCACGCTCGGCGACGAACAGAAATTCTTCAGCGAAACCCTGGCGCAGTCGGGCGCGCGCAGCACCCAGGCGCAAACGCCCGCGCACTAACCGCAAGGTTAGCGGGGGCTTAACGCGATCGCCTTGGTTCGAGGCAATCTGCGCAAGAAATTGAAAACACGGTTCGGGTACTGTGTTGCTACCGTCTCTCGTGAGCCCGCTCGCCATGGCTGATGCAATACTCCGCTCTTTCGCCGCTCGGCTCTGCCGGCTGTTGCCGCAGCGTCTCGCGCGCCGTTTTGTACGCCAGCAGGACGGCGCCGCCGCGGTCGAGTTCGCGCTGGTCGCCGCGCCGTTCCTGGCGCTGCTCTTTGCCGTTCTCGAAACAGCGTTCGTTTTCTTCGCCAACCAGACGTTGGAAGCCACCGCCGCCGACGCGGCGCGGCTCGTCATGACCGGGCAGGCGCAAACCGCCGGCTACACGCAAGGCGACTTCAAGAACGCGGTGTGCGCGCGGGTCTACGGCCTGTTCGATTGCGCCAATGGCATGACGGTCGACGTCAAGACCTATACGACCTTCGGTTCGGTCAACAATACGCCGCCGGTGACGAATGGCGTGTTCGACACCACCAAGGCGGGTTACATCCCCGGCGGCCCCGGCTGCATCGTCGTCGTGACGCTGTATTACCAGTGGCCGATCTACGTCTCGATGTACAACACCGCTTTATCGAACTTGAACGGCAACAAGCGCCTTCTGGTGGCGACCTCGGTCTTCCGCAACGAACCTTACGGGCCTGCAGGAACATGCTGAAAAAGTCGATCTTGGGGTGGATGACGCGGCTTGCCCGCGACAAACGGGGCGTTTCCGCCGTCGAATTCGCGCTGATCGCGCCGGTGTTGATCGGACTTTATTTCGGTACCGCCGAAGTGGCGAACGGCGTCGGCGCCGACCGTAAAGTCAGTTTGATCGCCGCCGCGCTCGCCAACCTGTCGGCGCAGGCAACCAGCATCAGCACCAGCGATATGGGCAATATCCTGGATGCGTCGGGCGCGATCATCACGCCTTACGACGCGACGAAGCTGAAAATGACGGTCACCTGCATCAGCATCAGCGCGACCAAGGTGGCGAGTGTGAAATGGAGCGTTACGCGCAACGGGACGGCCAACAGCGGCAACATCACGATCCCGACCGCGCTTGCGGTGGCCAGTACGACCTTGATCTTCGCGCAGGCGTCATACGCCTATACACCGACCGTCGGCCAGACCATTACCGGCACACTGACGCTGTCGGATCAAATGTACATGTCGCCGCGCATTTCGCCGCCGACGTACGGCACCACGACCTGCACTTGATTTAAGGTGCGATGGGTAACGCCGTCGTCGATTTGATGCGCTCCATCGCGAAGCGGGACGTCACATTCTTCAACGGCACGGTGGCGATCAGCTTCTTGTAGAACGTGTCATAGCCCGGCATGTCGTGCACGACGACGCGCAGCATGTAATCGACGTCGCCGGCCATCCGGTAGAACTCCATGACTTCCGGCATCGACTTCACGGTGTCGGCGAACTTCGCCAGCCAGTCCTGTGAATGGTCGCCGGTCTCGATCGAGACGAACACGGTGATGCCGAGTCCGACTTTCTCCGGATTGATCAGCGCCACGCGGCGCGTGATGACGCCGTCGGCGTCCAGCCGCTGCAGGCGCTTCCAGCACGGCGTCGAGGACAGACCGACGCGCTGGCCGATTTCAGCCACCGAGAGCGAGGCGTCTTCCTGAACGACGGCGAGGATCTTGCGGTCGATAGCGTCCATTCTCATTTCCTCGAAAATCTAGGACAGTCGAATTGACCGACTCCCGTCCTTAGAATAATATTCTTCATACCGGCTAACATCTGTCTTTATAGAGAAAAATATTCTATTTCAAGCTTATTCTGCTGGCTTCGGAGGTTGCTCCGTCTCCGCCCGCAGCGATTACGACAAAGGCGGTTGGCGACTGCGCCGCGCCCAGGACAGGATTAGTGCTTTTTCAAAAACGCATCCACCTCCGCCCGTGTCGGGGCGCCCATCAGCCCGCCGAAGTGCAGGCACTTGATGGCGGCTGCGGCGGCGGCAAAGCGCATCGCGTCGACTTCGTCGCCGGTCTCGACCAGCCGGTAGGTGAAGGCGCCATGGAAGGTGTCGCCAGCACCAAGCGTGTCGACGGCATCTACCTTGAACGCGTCCATGTGGCGGACCTCGCCGCTGTCGAGCCAATAGACGCCCGCCGGCCCGTCGGTGACGGCGAGAAAACCCTTGTAGACCTCGCTGAATTTCTTCAGCGCCGCGCCGTAGTCTTTGAGACCGGTGCTCTCGCGCATTGCCTCGGCGGACGAGATCACATGCGTGCTGCCTATCACCAGCGGGTCGTCGGATGGCGATGGCTTGTCGAGGTCGAGGACGCGCGGAATGTTGCGGGCCTGCGCCGCCTGGCAGATCGGCAACGTGAGTGCCGCATAGCGGTTGTCGAGCAGCACGGCGTCGAGCGTGGCCACGGCGGCGGCGGGATCTTCCGGCACGGCGGTGCGCAAACCGGTGTCGCGTCGCGTCGCGATCATCTTCTCGCCGGTCTTGTCGATCAGGATCAGCGAGACCGACGAACGCGCGCCGGGCACGCGCAGCGCGCGGCTGATGTCGATGCCTTCGCCGGCAAACGTCTTGGCGATAGTATTGGCGACTTCGTCATCGTGATCGCCCAGCGCGCCGATATAGCTGCATTGCGCGCCGAGCCGCGCCACCGCGACTGCCGCGTTGCCGGCCTGGCCGCCGCTGGTGATGAGAAATTCCGAGGCTTGCACCTTGGACCCGGCGTCGGGGAAACTATCGACGCGCATGATGATGTCTTGCACCGCGCCGCCGGCGCAGAGAATTTTCGGAGCCGCTTTACTCAAAACTGACGTCGTCCTCTACCCAGGCGCGGATGATGTGGTGCGCAATTGCCACCGGCGGTGGCGTCGTCAGCCCGCCCGGATGCGTGCGCATCAGCATGGTGACGATCTCATCCTTGCTAAACCATCGGGCGTCTTCCAGTTCCTCGCGATCGACCGTTATTTCACGGCTTAGCGCCTCGGCGTGGCAGCCGATCATCAGCGACGAGGGGAACGGCCACGGCTGCGAGCGGTAATAATTGACTCGGCCGCAGAGGATGCCCGCTTCCTCGCGGGTCTCGCGGTGCACGGCGTCCTCGAAGGATTCGCCCGGCTCGATGAAACCGGCAAGGCACGACCACATCGTCGCGGCAAAGCGCGGCGAGCGGCCGAGCAGGCAGTTGTCGCCATCGACGATCAGCATGATGACGACGGGATCGGTGCGCGGAAAATGCTGAGTCTTGCAGTTGGCGCAATCGCGCCGCCAGCCGCCGTCCACGGACTGAGTCGGTGAACCGCAATTCGGACAGAAGCGGTGCTTGGCGTGCCAGTGCAGCACCGCCTTGCCCTCGGCGATCGGCGGCAGATGCTCGGCGTCGACCAGACCCTGCACCGCGATCGAGCGCAGGTCGGTGACCAGAAGATCGCCGCGGCTTTTGAGCGCCTCGGCCGCCGCCGGATCGATGCCGAAGGCGAAACGCCCGGCCTCGTCGAGGTGGCCGAGAAAAACGGATTCGGAGGCGGGCGCCAGCGCGCGGGCCTCGTCCAGCGTGAACAACGGATTGCTCAGCGGCGCGCCCTTCTTGGCGACGATCAGCTCGCCGCCCATGACATAGGCGCCGGCTTGCGCGCCCGACAGCAACGCATCCAGCGCCGCGCCGTCACGGCGGCGCTCGGCGGCGCGCTCCAGACGATTTTCGGCGTAGCCGAGGCGAGGTTTGGGGCCGAGATCGGGATAAGGGGGCATAGGTGACGGAAAGTCGCACGGCGAACGGGGGAGCGCAATGCGCCACGGTCCGCACCGCAACGGCGACGAATTAATTTTTAGAAAGATAAATTACCGTCACAGCTTGAGTTCACGGCGAACCGCGCCGATCAATTTTTCGCGCGCGGCGGGTTCGTACGGCACTGGTGGCGCCAGGCCCCAGACCGGCTTCGGCCAGGTCGGGTCGGTCGAACTGCGGCCGAGCACATGAACGTGCAATTGCTTCACCATGTTGCCGAGTGCGGCGACATTGAGTTTCTCGAACGTGGCGACGGCTTTCAGCGCCCGCGACGCGGCGTCGATCTCGCCCAGCAACTGAACTTGCTCGTTGGGGTCGAGGTCGATGATCTCGGAAACGCCCGCCATGCGCGGCACCAGGATCAGCCAGGGGTAGCTGGAGTCGTTCTCCAGCAGCACGCGCGACAGCGCCAGGTCGCCGACCACGGTGGTCAGTTTCGCAAGTTGCGGATGCAGCGACCATTCCATCTGAGGACCCTGAAACTATTGGCTAATTTTGCCTGATTCTTTCGGAGGAAACCTAGCAGAGGCGCCGCGCCGATGCTTGCTTTCCGCTGCCATTGGCCCGATATAGGACCGGGAGGTTGGCAGTGGACGCACCACTCGCCAACCGGGTCAGATCCGGAAGGAAGCAGCCCTAACGAGCACGGACGGGTCGCTCGTCAGCC
>CAITEM010000229.1 GCA_903891395.1 uncultured Hyphomicrobiales bacterium
CCGCCTTCGTCGGTCGGCTGCATCGGCTTGCCGCCGAGGCCCGGAGGCACCTGCGGCCCCTTGCGGCCGGCGTGCGCGAGCTGCACGCCGAGCTTGGCCACGCCGTATTTGCGGCAGAAGTCGAGCACGCGCTTGAGGGCGGTCTCGTTCTCGTCCGACCAGATGCCGGCGCATTTTGGCGAGATGCGGCCTTGCGGATTGACGTTGGTCATCTCCGTAATGACGAGACCCGCGGCGCCGAGCGACATATTGCCGAGGTGCATCAAGTGCCAGTCGTTGGCCGAGCCGTTGTCGGAATTGTACTGGCACATCGGCGACACTACGACGCGGTTCGGCAGCGTGAGACCGCGGAGCGTGATCGGAGAAAACAGGACGCTAGCCATCGGAGACTTCCTTTCAGATTGAGAGTGGGACGGCCCTAGAGACCGACGGTGTGATAGGCGTGCATGGCGACGACCAGACAGCAGATCGCCCAGAACACGCAGAATTCGACGCCGCCGATCACCCAGATCCAGCAGCCTTTCCATTTATAGGTCGCGGCCGCGGCGACCATCAGATGAATGAAAGCGATGAAGCCGACGAAGGGCGTCAGGATGTCGAAGAACAGTCCGACGGTCAGCACCGTCTCGATTGCGCCCGCCAGATACATCCAGAACTTCGGCGGCTTGAAGCCGACCTCGATATAGAACTGCAGCGCCTGTGGCACCGTGAACTTAGCGATGATGTGTGGGATGAAGAACAACGCGCAGATGATGCGCAGAATGTTGAACTCATTCAGCAGATTGAACTTATCGGCCAGTGACATAATCCCCCCGCGCGCTCTGATCGGCGCATTATTACAGCTTTTTGCCCTTCAGCCAGGCCTCGCCCTTTGCGTACAGCGCTTCAAGTGGCACGCCTGAGAGGCCGGGCAGCTCGTCCTTGATGGTGTAGCCGATCCTAGTCTGCAGATAGGCGAGGTGGCGATAGCCCTCCGGGAAACTCGCCAACAGTTTCCTGTCGAGCTTGAGCATCGCGGCCGGATCGACAGGGTCAATGCGGTCTTTCTCGTAGATGTGGCGACGCATGACGATGCCCCATTTTCCTTTGCGCTTCTCCATGAAGTCGTAAGCGCGGCCGTGGCAGGTGACGTCGCACAACACGCCTTCGACCTCGGCGCGTTGCGCGATGGCGAGCTTGGTCTGGGCGATGGCGCGTTTGCCTTTGATGTCGGCGGTGGTGCCGCCGAGCATGTGGTTGATGCGCGCGCCTTTCTTGAAGCCTTCGTCGCTGACCTTGATGAATTCCTCGAAGCTGCCCTGAAACCAGGTCGCCCACATCTGCCCGTCTTTGTGCCAGAGCGTGCGGAAGCGGTCCCACATGCGGGCGTCGCGCCAGATCGCCCAGTTTTCGACCAGCGCGCGGATCGCCAGATGGTCGCTGTCATGTTTGGCCATGAAGGTTTTCCCCGCCGCGCCCGGTCTTGTGCCGGGCCTCCGTGGCTTTATACACGGATAGAAGAAAAGAAGCGTACCGGCAGGGGAGGCGTCAATGGCGCGGCTGAGCGGAAAAATCGCAATCGTCACCGGCGGCGCCAGAGGCATCGGCCGGCATTATTCGCAGGCGTTGGCCGCTGAAGGCGCGCGGGTGGTGATTGCCGACGTTGCCGACGGCAAGGATCTCGCCGCCGAAATCGCTGGCCGTCATGGCGCCGCCGCGGCGCTCAGCATCAAGTTCGACGTTACCGACGAACAGGCGTTCAAGGATCTGGTGGCGCAGACCGTTGAGCGCTTCGGCCAGATCGACGTACTGGTGAACAACGCCGCCTATTATTCGACGCTGAAGCCGCGCAATTTCGACGAGTGGGACATCGACACCTGGGACCGAGTCATGGCGGTCAACGTGCGGGGGTCCTATCTGATGGTCCGTCATGTCGCGCCGCACATGATCGCGCGCAAGAGCGGCAAGATCATCAACATCGCTTCCGGTGCCGCCTATAAAGGCGTGCCGCGCATGCTGCCTTATGTGACGTCGAAAGGCGCGATTTTGGCCTTCACACGCTCGCTGTCGCGCGAACTCGGCGCCCACGGTATCGCCGTGAATTCTCTGTCACCGGGCTACATCCTGAGCGACACCGGGCTGGAGAATTCGGTCCATGTCGAAGAGGAGCGCGTGCCGGTGCGCAACAGCCGCGCCTTCAAGCGCGACGCCTATCCGGAGGACCTGCTTGGCACCCTGGTATTCCTGGCCTCCAACGACAGCGACTTCATTACCGGCCAGTCCATCGTGGTGGACGGCGGCGCGGTCAATAATTAGTTACAGAGGCTAAAGCCATTTCGCATCGGCCGGAACTGGCGTATGGTAGTTTCAAATCGAACTAATTTTCTAGAAGGAGCATCTTATGTCGGTTGAAGCGGTCGTCGAACCCGGTCCGAAGCACAATGTGCAGGCCTCGCGGCAGGCCTATTACGACAAGATTTCCAAGTATCACATGACCCCGCTGTGGGAAGTGCTCAAGGGCTTGGTGACGCCTGAGCCCAAGACCAGCATTCTGCCGACGGTGTGGAAGTTCATCGACGTCAAGCGGCTGATCCTGGAAGCCGGCGAAGTCATCAGCGCCGAAGAGGCTGAGCGCCGCGTGCTGGTGCTGGAAAATCCCGGCCAGCCCGGCAAGTCGCGCGC
Source organism: uncultured Hyphomicrobiales bacterium (assembly GCA_903891395.1). Taxonomy (GTDB): domain Bacteria; phylum Pseudomonadota; class Alphaproteobacteria; order Rhizobiales; family Xanthobacteraceae; genus Pseudolabrys. Next base: position 2,662 of record CAITEM010000229.1, read on the forward strand.
CACCAACACGCTGTTTGCCGGCGTGCAGTTGATCATGCCCGGCGAAATCGCCGACGTGCATCGTCACGTGTCGTCCGCCATCCGCTTTGTGCTCGAAGGCGAGGGCGCCTATACCGCCGTCGAAGGCGAGAAGTCGCAGATGAAGCACGGCGACTTCATCATCACCGCCAACTGGGCGCCGCACGACCACGGCAACCCCGGCAAGCAGCCGGTGATGTGGCTCGACGTGCTCGACATGCACATCGTCAATCACTTTGAAACTTCGTTCGGCGAGCACTTCGACGAGAAGATGCAGAACACCAATCACGAGGATGGCGACTCGTTCGACCGCTTTGCTTCGGGCGTGCTGCCGGACGGCATGCCGGTGACGCAGAACCGCAGCCCGGTCGTGAACTATCCGTATGCCAAGATGCGGCCGATCCTCGAGCGTCTGAAGCGGACCGGCGACATTGACAAGCGTTTCGGCGCGCGCGTGCGTTACGCCAACCCGATCAACGGCGGCCCGGTGCTACCGACGATGGGCGCTTACCTGTCGCTGCTGCCGAAGGGCTTCAAGGGCGAGCCTTACCGCTCGACTGACG
>CAITEM010000230.1 GCA_903891395.1 uncultured Hyphomicrobiales bacterium
CGCTGACACGCGCGCTGCCGGCCAATCCCGACGACACCATCCACCAGCCGACCGCGCCCAGCGCGGCGCCGGCGCCGAAGATCGTCCACAGCCGCAGCCGCAGCGTGGGCGGAATCCAGCCGCGCCACAGGAAAAACAGGAACGGCAGCAAAAACACCGCGCCCGTCGAGCGCGCCAGCAGCCGGTGCGACCATTCCCACCAATAGATGGTCTTGAACTGGTCGAGGCTCATGCCGGCGTTGCGCTCGCGATATTGCGGGATCGCCTGATATTTCGTGAATTCGGCCTGCCAGTCGGCCTGCGAGGTCGGCGGCAGCACGCCGGCGACCGGTTTCCACTCCACGATCGACAGGCCCGATTCCGTCAGCCGCGTCGCGCCGCCGACCACCAGCGTCAGAAAGATCGCCGCCGCGACGGCAAACAGCCACAGCCGTACAGCGCGCAAGTGAAACGTCGTCGGGAAAGCCTGATCGGACATGCATGGACTGCTTGCAGGAGGGTGCGCGGACCATATAGTCATGCGCATTGCCTCGCAATTGAGGCACCCGCGAGGCTGTTATGACGATCCGCAACCGCAAACTGATCGGCGCCGTCGGCCTGCTCGTGCTGGTGTCGGTGTGGGCTCTATTCACGATGGCGCTGGCGCAGTCGGTGCTGACCAACATCAACGGCTGGGTCGCAGGGATATTCTATGTGGTCGCGGGATTAGGCTGGGTGCTGCCGGCGATGCCGCTGATCAGCTGGATGTCGAAACCGGACGCGCCGCGGGCGTAACTAGGCCGCGTTGACGCGCCGGAAACGGTTGAGCAGCGCCGTCCCTGCCCCCGACATCAGCACCTTCATGTAGCGCTGCTGCTGGAAATCGCCGTTGACCGAGATGCGCGGCAGGGCCGTCAGGTGCTCGCGGTGCGCCTTGAACAGCACGCCCGGCCGCGTCGTGGTCGCGGTCTTGAAGCCCAATTCGGCGGCGATGCGGAATTCGCGCGGACCCGCCGAGGTCGGATCGCCGACCGGATAAGCCAGATGCGCCGGACGTCTGCCGAGTGCGGCTTCCAGCACCGAACGGCTCATTTCCATTTCCGCGCGCGCGGCATCGTCGCTCGGCATTTTCTTGAGCATGATGTGATTGACGGTGTGGGCGCCGATGGTGACCAGCGGGTCGTCGGCCATGTCGGAGAGCTCCTGCCAGTCCATGCACAGGTCGCGGCAGAAAGCGGCAATGTCGACACTGTACGTCGCGCACAGATCGCGGACGAATTTACGCAGTTCATCCTCGGTCTTCATGCTGCGGATATAACCATAGACCGCGTCATACAGTTCGCGCTTCTCGGCGACGCTGGCGCATTCGAAAAACTGATCCTTGCCGTTGATCACCATGCCGATGCGGCTGTTCTGCGCGATCACCGCCTCAAGCGCGAGCCACCACATTTCGCCGATCCGGTCGGGAAAACTGGTCGGGATATACATCGCGAACGGCAGTTCGTATTTCCGCAGCAACGGGTAGGCATATTCCTTCACGTCCCTATAGCCGTCGTCGAAGGTGATGCAGACGAAGCGGCGCTTGAAGTCCTCGCTGATGAAGCGCTGGTGCATTTCGTCGAGCGAGATGACGTCGACCTTGGCGCGCGCCAGGCGTTTCAGCAGCCCTTCAAGGAACTTCGGGGTGATTTCAGGAGCCGGTTGGGCTGGAACGCGTCGGGACGCCTGGGGGCGGACGTGGTGCATGGTCAGGATGCAGCCGACGCCGCCAACCAGCGGCCGCATAAAATGATGCATGCCGCTGAAATACAGCGTTTCCAAGCCGGTCCTGATAATGGCTCTGTTCATCTGCGCCAAAGTAGCCTGCCCCCGGTGACGATTGATTAATAATCCACGCCTTTTTAATCGGAAATGTTTGCGAATACGTAACCGCGGAACCCTAAGTTTCCGTCCCATGAACGTCGTCGCGCTCCGTTCCCTGACGCCCGAAAGCCGGCCATCGCCGGCGACCGATGCCCGTATCGCGCGGGTCGAGATCTTCGACAATATGGCGGCGGCGGAGCCGCACTGGCGAGCGCTCGAATGCGGCGACAGGCTGGTGACGCCTTATCAGGGCTTCGATTTCCTCAATTTCTGGCAGCGCCACGTCGGCGCTGGCTGCGGCATCTCGCCCTTTGTTGTGGTCGGATTCAACGCCCAAAGCGCGCCGCTGTTTCTATGGCCGCTGGGCCGCCGCACTCTGGGTGGCCTCCGGGTCGTTGAATTCCTCGGCGGCACCCACACCAATTTCAACATGGCGATCTGGCAGCGCGAGGCCGTGTCCAAGATTAACGCCGAAGATCTGCGGGCCGTCCTCAAGGGCTTTGCTGGCAAGGCCGACATCCTGAGGCTGACAAACCAGCCGCTGAGCTGGGGCGGCACCACTAACCCCTTCGCATTGCTGCCGCAGCAGCGTTCCCCGAATTTCGGCTTCAGCGGCGCGCTGGCGCCGGACTTCGAAGCGCTGCTTCGCGCCCGCACCAACGCCACCGCCCGCAAGAAAATGCGCAAGAAAGAGCGCATGCTGGCGACCTACGGCGAAGTCCGTTTCGAACGGGCCCGTGGACTGCACGAGGTGCGGCGCGTGCTCGATGCCTTCTTCAAGCAGAAAAGCGCGCGCATGAAGGCGCTGGGCATTCGCGACGTGTTCGCCGCGCCGGGCGTGCGGCGCTTCATCGAATCCGGTGCGACAGAGCGCGCGTCGGGCCTTGAGCCGCCGATCGAACTCTACGCGCTGTCGGTCAACGACATCGTTGTAGCGACCATGGGCGGCATCGTCGGCGGCGGACGATTCTGCGCCATGTTCAACTCGATCGCACAGGGTCATTACGCCGTCGAAAGCCCTGGCGAGCAATTGATCGTCAATCTGGTACGGACCTGCTGCGAGCGCGGCCTCGACACCTTCGACCTCGGCATCGGCGAGGCGCAATACAAGACGTTGTTCTGCAGCGACACCGAACCGTTGTTCGACAGCTATTTGCCGCTGACCGCAGGCGGCCGGGTCATGGCCCTCGCCTTCGCCGCGGGCGCTGCGGCCAAGCGCTCCATCAAGCAGCGGCCGCTGTTGTGGTCCGTCGTGCGCGCGACACGACGGCTCCGTGCCGCTTTGTCGACTTAAATCGCGTGGTTTAAGCCGCCACCGACTGAGCAGCACCAGCCAGCAGCGAAACGTCGGCGAAGCCCGCCATCATCAAACGTTCGCGCGCCGCGCGGGTGGCCGGATTAGCGGGATCGGCGGCGACCAGGACCGCGCGCTGCGCCAAAGGCGCAAAGCGTTCCACCGCCACATCGGCCGCAGAACCGACGTCGATGACGACATGATTATAGCTGCGCACCAGTGCCTCTATCACCGTCGCCAGCATTGGCGAGGCAGCCAGCGCCGGACCGTCCTGGCCGACATCGCCCGTCGCGATGAGATGCACGTTGGAGAACTGGTCGCGGGTAATGATGTCGCCGAACGACGCGGTGCCGCGAACGAGTTCGGCAATGCCGGGCGCGTTCGGATCGGTCGAGATGACCGAGAGATTGGGCGCACCGAAAGCCAGATCGACCAAGACGACATTCGCGTCTTTGGCTAAAGCGCGCGCGAGCGAAATGGCGGCGAAAGTGGTACCGGCATTGCGCATGGTGCCGATGACGGTTACGCGGCGGCCGGTGTCACCGGCCTGGCGCAGGGTCTGGGCGATCTGCTCGATGGTGCTGACCGGCATCGGGGTCAGCACCGGGGCCGCGGCAGCAGCCGCAAACTGCGGTGTTAGCGATGGGGGCATGACCGGCATCTGGGGTGGCGCCAGCGGCGGCGACGCGACTATTGGCATCATTCGTGGCGCCATAGGCGGCGACATGGGTTGCATCGCAGGCTGCATTTGCGGCTCGAACTGCGGCGGCGTGTAGCCGTTCGGACCATAACCGTAGGCATAGGCCACCGGAGCCGCGCCCGGCGCCAGCAACGCGCCGGTGACGGTGAAGCCCGCGGCCAGCGCGAAGGCAGCGAAAGCCGCGATCAGCACTGTCGGCGTCTTCTTTGGATACGTCGGTTTGATCGCCGGGGTGGCGCGAGAAATGATGCGCTCTTCCGGCGGCGCGGCGTTGATATTATCGCGCGACGAGGCTTCGAGGTATTTCGCCATATAGGATTCCAGCAGATCGCGCTGGGTCTTGGCTTCGCGCTCGAGCGCACGCAAATGCACGTCCTGCTCGTTGTTCTGCGAGGCGAGCTTCTTGACTTGATCGAGGCTGACAGTCAGCGATTCCAGGCGGTTGCCGGCGACCGCGGCGTCGTTGTCGAGCTGCCGCGCCAGGCGCTCGCCTTCGACCTTGATCTGACTGTCGAGTTCGGCGATCTGCGCGCGCAGTTCCTTGATGCGCGGATGCTGATCGAGCAACGTCGAGGACTGTTCCGCCAGTTGCGAGCGCAGCGCGACACGCTGATCGACCAACCGGCGCATCGACTCGGAATTGGTGACGTCCGACGATTCGATCGGTTTGCCGGAGCGTACCTGATCGCGCAACTGACGCGCCCTCGCCTCGAGGTCTGCCTTCTGTCCGCGCGCCGCCGCGATCTGCGAATTGATCTCGGTGAGCTGCTGGTTGGGCAGCGAGGTGTTGTTGGAGCCGACGAACAGATTGGAATTAACACGGTATTGCTCGACCTTGGCCTCGGCGTCCGCGACCTTGGTGCGCATCTTGTCGATTTCGACGGAAAGCCAGTTGCCGACGGCGCGAGTCTGATCCTGCTTGGCCGACTGCTGGCTGCCGAGATACGTCTCGGCCACCGTGTTCGCGACGCGGGCGGCAAGCTCGGGATTGGCTGAATCGAAATCGACGGCGATGACGCGCGATTTTTCGATCACGTAGACGTTGAGCCGGTCGTAATAGGCCTGCAGCGTGCGCTCGTCGCGCGACAATGAATTGGGGTCGCGGCCGACGCCCACAAGACCGAGCAGCGTCTGCGTGATGCCAAGACCGGTGTCGAATTCCGGATTTTCGTCGAGCTTTTCTTTCTTGATCACGTCTTGCGCGACGTCGCGCGACAGCACGACCTGCATCTGGCTGACGATCGCTTCCGGATCGATGTTGTTGCGGTCGGACGCGTTCTTGTCGGCCTCGGCGCGCATGAAGACGTTTTCGCGCACTTCGAACAGCAACCGCGATTCGGAACGGAAACGCGGCGTGATCGCGTTGACAACCACGAAAGCGGCGGCCGCGGCGAGCAACGTGAAGCCGAGGATGCGCCCCTTCTTGTACCAAAGAAGCCGGCCTAAACCGCGGATATCAGGCTCGCCCGTCATGGCGTTCGACGCCACCACCGGCGCAACAAGGGGGATCGGCGCGGGGCCGCTTTGGATTTTTCGACTGAAAAACATTCTTACTCCAAACGCACGCTGCTGTGGCCGCAGTGTGATATCAATCGATTATGGTTTCGACCGCGTTAACTCCGGCCAAAATTCCCGCGCGGTTATGTTTTGTTAACTGTCCGAACCGCCTAATACCGGCGGCCGCCCGCCGTGGGTGCAGGAGCTGCGCGCGACACCGATGCCGCCCTTGAACATCCTGCACGTCTTCCGAACTCCGATCGGCGGTCTATTCCGCCATGTGCTCGATTTGAGCCGGGCGCAGGCCGCGCGAGGCCACCGCGTCGGCATTATCGCCGACAGCAGCACCGGCGGCGCGCGCGCCGACGACCTCTTCCATGACATCGCTCCGGACCTCGCCCTCGGCGTTACGCGGCTGCCGATGCGGCGTAATCCGCACCCGAGCGACCTGATCGCGTTGTTCAAAGTGATGGGCAAGATCGCGGAAACGAAAGCCGACGTGATCCATTGCCACGGCGCCAAAGGCGGCGCCTATGGCCGCCTCGCCTTCCCGAAGAAGCGCGCGCTACGGGTCTATACGCCGCACGGCGGCAGCCTGCACTACAGCAACGACACGCTGTCCGGCCGCATCAACCTGACCACCGAACGTCTGCTGATGCTCCGCACCGATCTGTTCCTGTTCGAGAGCGTGTTCAGTTCGGAGGAATTCCGCCGCAAGATCGGCGATCCCGGCGACCGCCTGCGTGTGGTCTGTAACGGCATTTCCCCGCCGGAGTTCGAGCCCGTGCCGGTCAACGCGGACGCCACCGACCTGCTGTTCCTCGGCGAATTCCACGATATCAAGGGCATCGATATTTTGATCGACGCCATCGCGCAGCTCCACAAAGCGGGCCGGCCCGTCACGGCGACGCTGGTCGGTAGCGGCCCGGACCGCGACGCCTTGATCGCGCAGGCCGAACGCCTCGGTGTCGGACCGGCGGTGCACTTCATGCCGGCAATGCCGGCGCGTCAGGCGCAGGCGCTCGGCCGGATCATGGTATTATGCTCGCGGGCGGAATCCCTGCCCTATGTGGTGCTGGAAGCCGCAGCCTCCGCCAAGCCAATGATCTCGACCAAAGTCGGCGGCATTCCGGAAATTTACGGACCGTTCACCAACACGCTGGTGCCTAAAGAGGACCCCGGCGCTCTGGCCGCGGCGATCGCCCGCAGTCTCGACAACCCGGCCGAGGCCGCCGAGATTGCGAGAGCCGTCAGCGCCCGGGTAGCGGCATCGTTCTCGCTCGATGCCATGGTCGACGGTGTGCTGGATGGTTACCAAGACGGTTTTTCCCGCATCGGAATTGTCCGCCAATAGAGCGGTATTTAGACGCTTCCGATAAGCCTTTTTTGACCTTCTTCCCGTTAGATAGCCTCGAAATCAGGGGACAAACTTCACCCTCGCGCAACCTTGCCGCGCCGGGTGTTTTTGGTATTCAACATGACCGACATCGACACGCGCGCCGTTCTGAACGCATCCGGCGCTGCCGCCGTCATCGACCGGCTGAAAGCCGGCGCCGGCGTGACGCCGCAGCCGCGCACGTTGTCACCGGAAGCACTAGCGGTTGCCGACAAATTTCTTGAGCGGCCGGTGTCGCCGATCGTGCTCGCCGGCGCCGTGCGCATGGCCGAGTTCGCGCTGATCGTGGTCGTCGGCATGTCGATCTTCGCCGTCTATCTGCCGTCAGGCGAAGGATTATATTTCCGCTATCAGATCGCGACGTTGTGCATCGGCATGCTGGCGATGCTGGCGTTCCAGACCGCCGATATCTACCAGTTGCAGGCGTTCCGCGGCTACGTGAAACAGTATATGCGGCTCGCGTCCGCATGGTCCGTGGTGTTCATGCTCGCCATCGGCGCGTCGTTCTTCGCCAAGGCGGGCGATATGTTCTCGCGCGTCTGGCTCGGCACGTTCTATGTCGTCGGCCTCGCGGCGTTGATCCTGTCGCGCAACATGCTGTTCTTCCTGGTGCGCCGCTGGACCCGTGAAGGCCGTCTCACCCGCCGCACGGTCATCGTCGGCTGCGGCGATCCGGGCGCGCGCGTCATCGAGGAATTACGGAGGCAGAAGGATTCCGGTGTCGAAATCGTCGGCTTGTTTGACGACCGCGGCGACAGCCGCTCGGCGTCCGAATGCGCGGGCGAGCGCAAGCTCGGCACCGTGGACGATCTGGTCGAATTCGGCCGCCGCACCCGCGTCGATCTGGTGATCTTCTCGCTGCCGATTTCCGCGGAAGGCCGCATCCTAGAGATGCTCAAGAAGCTCTGGGTGCTGCCGGTCGACATCCGGCTGGCCGCGCATACCAACAAGCTGCAGTTCCGCCCCCGCTCGTATTCCTACATCGGCAAGGTGCCGGTGATCGACGTGTTCGACCGCCCGATCGCCGATTGGGACGTCGTGATGAAGTGGTTGTTCGACAAGATCATCGGCGGCCTGCTGCTGATCGCCGTGCTGCCGATCCTGCTCATCACCGCGATCGCGATCAAGCTCGACAGCAAGGGCCCGGTCTTCTTCAAGCAGAAGCGCTACGGCTTCAACAATGACCTCATCGAAGTCTACAAATTCCGCTCGATGTATACCGACATGGCGGACGCCAAGGGCGACAAGTTGGCCACCAAAGACGACCCGCGCGTCACCAAGGTCGGCCGCTTCATCCGCAAAACCAGCATCGACGAGTTGCCGCAGCTCATCAACGTCGTGTTCAAGGGAAATCTGTCGCTGGTCGGTCCGCGGCCGCATGCGGTCAACGCCAAAGCCGAAGCGCGGCTTTACGCCGACGCGGTCGACGGCTATTTCGCGCGCCACCGCGTCAAGCCCGGCATCACCGGCTGGGCGCAGATCAACGGCTGGCGCGGCGAAACCGACACGCATGAAAAGATTCAGCGCCGCGTCGAGCACGACCTCTATTACATCGAGAACTGGTCGGTGCTGCACGATCTTTACATCGTGGCGCGCACGCCCTTCGCGCTGCTCAACACCGAGAACGCGTATTGATCACCGCGGCCGACATGGCGCCGCGGCTGGCCGCGGCCCCGCCGGCCTATGCGCCCGTGCACGTCGCGCCGACGGCAAAGCCGGCCCCCACGCTCGGTCTTGTCGCAGCCCTGGCGGCGACGCCGCCGTTTCGGGAACGGCTCCTTCTCGTCGTTCTTTACCTGGCAACCCTCGGCAGTTCGGTCGCCTTCATCGAGCCGTCGCCGAATGACGCCATGATCGGTGTCCTGGCCGTCGTCTGCCTAATCCGTGGCGTGCGTTTCGAACGAAATTTCACGCTGCCGCTGGTGCTGCTGCTGCTGTGGAACGTGGCAGCCCTCATCGCCCTGATCAATTCGTACGATACCGTCAAATCGGTACAGGCCACGATCACCGCGTTCTACATGGGCGGCTCGGCCATACTGTTTGCCTGTGTGTTTGCCGACAATACGCTGGCGCGCATTTCGGTGACACGCGCCGCCTACATACCGACGGCCACCGTGATCGCATTCTGCGGCGTCGCCGGCTACCTGCATCTCTTTCCGGGCGCCGAAATCTTCGCGCCGTTCGGCCGCGCGTTGGGCGCCTTCAAGGACCCTAACGTGTTCGGACCGTTCTTGATCTGGCCGGCTCTCGTCGTCATCGAGCGCATGATGACGAAACGCATCAGTTTGATCGATCTTGTCGTTCTTGGCACGTTGCTGTTCGGCCTGCTGCTCAGCTTTTCGCGCGGCGCCTGGTTTCATTTCGCGGTGTCCTGCGCCGTGATGCTGACCTTCAGCGTGATGGTGGCGCCGAACAACGCGCTGCGCATGCGCATCGTGACTTTGACCGCGGCTGGCGTCGTGCTCCTCGCCGTGTTGCTGCTCGTCTTGTTGTCTATTCCGAGCATCGGCGGATTCTTCTTCGAGCGCGCCCAGCTTCTTCAGCAATACGACGTCGGCCAGGGCGGCCGCTTCGCGCAGCAGGAAATCGCGCTGAAAAATATTCTCGAGTTTCCCTTCGGCATGGGGCCGGAAGAATTCGGGAGAATCCACGGGCTGCAGCCGCACAACGTCTATCTGCAGGTGTTCACGGTATCGGGCTGGGTCGGTGCCCTTTCATATATTTTGCTGCTGCTGACCACCCTGTGGGCCGGCTTACGCACGATCTTTGTGCGCACGCCCTGGCAAGTCTATACGATCGTTACCTTCGCCACCTTCTTCGGCGAGATATGCGAGGGCTTTGTGATCGACACCGATCACTGGCGACATTTCTTCTTGCTGGTCGGGCTGGTCTGGGGGCTGGCCGCAGCCAACATGAAGTACGCTCGCGGGCAGCCGGCGTAACGCTTCGATCAGACCGTCGGCTTGGTGCCCGGACGCAACGCGTTCGGCGGCATTGGCGCAATAGGCTTCGCCTGCGTGAACCGATGGCTGCGCATCGAGTGTATGATGCCGCTGTACCAGGAATCCGGAAGGACCGTGGTCAACACAAGCGCGGCGAAGGTCGAGAACGCCGAGATCTCGCTGCGGGTATGACGGTTCTTCCAGAACAGACGCATGAGGTTCCACGGCCGATAGAGCGCGCTGTGCTTGACGCGAATACGGCGCCACAGCGCAGCGTGGCGCTGCGACGAGTGGCTCATCAGCATACCTTGCGGGCTGACAGTGTAGATGAACAGCGGCTTGGGGATGACGATGCCCTGCGCGCCGGAATTGATCAGACGGAGATTGAACTCCCAGTCTTCGTAGCCGTCGCGCATGGTCTCGTCGTAACCGCCGGCCTTTTGCCAGGCGGCCTTACGCATCAGCATGCTGTAGCCAGCGACGTTCTTGAACAGCACATCGAAGGCGTTGACGTAGCGTTTCTCGATTGCCTGCGCCGCGCCGACCTGGCGCACGTCGGCGACGACAAAGCCGACCTCGGGTGGCGCAGCTTGCAAGGCGCGCACGGTCTCTTCGAGATAAGTGGGCTCCAACTGGTCGTCGCTGTCGAGCGCCAGAACCATGTCTGCCTTGGCTTCGCGGAAGCCGGCATTGCGCGCGGCCGATAGGCCTTTATTGACCTGATGAACGACGCGGATCGACGGGTCCAGTGTCTTGAACTTGTCCTTGGTGGCCTGATCGGTCGAACCGTCGTCGATGATCACGATCTCGAAGTCGCGGAATGTTTGGCGCGCCAGCGAATCGAGCGGCAGGTCGAGAAACTTGCCGCCATTATAACACGGGATTACGACGCTGATAATTGGCATGACTGTCACCCCTGACCTCGTGCGCGCGTTGCCGCGCCGCCAATAAGACTTGAAAGAGACATTCCGCTCCGGCGCATCACGCCGATGGAAGCCGCGATATCGAGCCGCAGGCCGACCTTGCGTTTGGCGATCAGCGCCAGCGAGCCGGTCCAGAACGCGGTCATCAGAATGAAGGCGGCGCCTTCTCCGATCAGGCCGAACACCGGCACCAGTATGACGTTGCCCAGTGCGAAGCCGACAATAGCGACCGAGAATACTTTCACGACGCTCTTCTGCGCGCCGGCCGAGATCAACGTCAGCATCGATGGCCCGGAGGCGGCGCGGATCAACTGGCTCACCACCAGCATCAGCAGGATGGGATAGGCGCGCACGAAATCCGGTCCGAACATCGACAGCACAAAGCGGCCGAGCACCGCGGTGCCGATCACGGCCGCGAATGTCGCGATCACAGCGAGCGCGTTGACCCGCGCCACCGCCGCATCGGCCGTCGACGATTGCTTGCGCACCAACGCGTCGGAGATGTCGGGCGCGGCGAGTTCGTGGATCAGCGACACGGCGTATTCGACGATCAGCGCCAGTTTGAGGCAGACGCCGAACATCGCCAGATCGGATTTCGAAACGATAGTACCGAGCAGCGCCAAGTTGAGATCGTTGATGAAGGTGCTGAAGGCGGCGAGGATCAGCAGCGGCGCGCTGGCGATGCGCCATTGCGACACCACGCGGCGGTCGGCTTTGGTACGCTCCGTCAGATCCGGGAAATGCTTGACCAGTCCGGCGAACTGCAGCGTGACGATCGCGACCGCGACAAAACTGAAGGCGCAGGCCGCCATTACCGCCGACGTCACCTTGAAGAATAGCGCGATGACGCCCATCACGGCAAGGAACAGCAACGGCCGCCACAGTAGATTGAGCATGTAGGACAGCGCGAATTCGCGGATGGCACTGGCAACCGAGGCGTAGATCTTAGAGAGCGCCAGGCCTGGAATGGCGAGCGCGGCCGCGGCAATCGCCAGCCGCGTTGCGCTATCACTGGGAACGACAACCGCCAGAACGAGTACGACCACCATCAAGGCGAACGACACGATCGCGGTGTCGCTCTGGGCGCGATTGACGAACGCGGCCTTGAGGGCGTCCTTGCCCCGGGTACGGTAGCGCGAAATAAAGCGCACAGCGATCACCGGATAGCCGAACGCCGCCACCATGCTTACGACATACGCAATACTGGTGGCAAAATAGAAGATGCCGAGACCCTCCGGCGCCAGCATCCGCGCCAGGATGATCTGCGTACCGAAGCCGGCGACGAGCCCTATCACACGCGCCGCCATCAGCATCATCGACGTCGAGAATAGCCCGCCTACCAAGCGGCCGCCCGGCGATAATTTTGTGATGGCCTGCATGCTCATCGCAGCGAACCCAGCAGCGACCGTGCCCTGCGGATGACCGGCCAAATCGACGGATTGCGCTTGATGAAGCGCTTGATTGCACGCGTCGCTTTCATCGCCACGGCGGCAAACTGGCCGCTCAGCGTTGCCGGCGACACGTAATCGTAGAACCTGGTTTCGACATCGAGCCACTCGCGTTTGTAGGGCTCGTCGCCGATGTTGAAATCAAAGGTCTTGAAGCCACGTTCGAGAAAGAACTTCATCAGTTCCTGGAGGTGGATCGTCCCGGGACTGGCCCCTTCGAATTCGCCCATGGCGTAGCCGGCCAGCACGTAGTCGTAATTGCCGTGCAGAGTGAGGCCGAAGCTCGCGGCCACGATGGCACCGCCGACTCTGACGCTGCTGACATGCACGAGACCGTGACGGCGCGGATCGGTCGCCATATCGAGATAGAATTCACGATAGCCCGGCCACTCGAACATATTGGCGACGCCGAGGCTGGCGTAGGACGATTTCTTCTGCGCGATCAGCGCGTTGATGGTGTGCTCGATGTCGGCCGGCTCGGTCGCGGTGGCAAAGACCACCTCACCGCTCTTCGCCAGGCGGTTGCGCTTTTTCTTGTCGGTCTTGCGCCACGACGCCGAGCGCTTGGCCGTATAGAATTCGTCCCAGGTGCCCGTCAGGCGTACAAGATAAGCGTCGTTGGCGCGCGCCGTGAGCGGCAGCGCGCGCATTGGGTTGGCCTGTGCGCCGATCGTCTCCGGGATCTTGTCGAGGTCGATCAGATCATGCTGCAAATGCTGGCGTAGCAGTTGCTCGACCTCGCGCCACACGGTCACGAATTGAGTCGCGTTGACATGCTGCGCGAAATCCGGCGCGAGCAACGGTGCGCTGCAGTTGCTTAGGAATTCACCGAACCAGGTGACGCGGCGCAGACGGCCCGGCGCCAGCGCCAACGGCAAAATGAAAAGAATGTCGCCGTTCTGCCTGCCGATCACGATCGCGGGCTGCACGCCTTCGCGCGCGCCAATGTGACGGTGCCAGGTCGACAACCAGTCGTAGGTCTGGAACGAGGTGCAGTCGGCGCCCTGCTCGAAAGCGCGCCACTCCTGCTCGATCTCCGAAAGGTCGCTATGAAAGGATAAGCGAACGCCGCCGGAAAGCCGGGCGAGCGCACGCGCGGGCGCACTGTTGCGATCCGGTACACCGGCCTCCATGTGCCGGTCGAATGCCGCTTCCGCGCTTTGAGTCATAATCGCCTGTCGGTTCGCACTAATTTACGGGCAACATATCCGGCGTCGCCGCACGGACCCTAAACTCCACCATGGAATCGGAAAAAATCACTGTGTTGGGTGGATAAAGTTTTAACTCCACGGCGTGCGCACAACGCGTTTCGCAACGCAAATCTATGCACCAAAGGTTAATCTTAAATTTTTGTAACCTGCCGGTTTCTGCGATTGGCGTAACACCTTATGAAACAATTGTGCCTAAATGTCGCAGCCATGCGACAAGCCGATATTGTCATTGCCGGGGCCGGGCTCGCCGGTTCTACCGCCGCCGCGATGCTGTCGCGCGCGGGTTATGACGTCCTGCTGGTCGATCCCCACACCACCTATCCTCCCGACTTCCGCTGCGAAAAACTCGACCAGAGTCAGATCGAAATTCTTAAGAAGACCGGCTTAGACGACGCGGTGCTGTCGGTGGCGACACCCAACCTCAATTTGTGGGTGGCGCGCTTCGGCCACTTGGTCGACAAGCTCGACGGCGCGCAGTGCGGCATCCGTTACGAGAACCTCGTCAACGCGATCCGCGCCGAAGTGCCGGCTGACAAGTTCATTGCCGCGAAAGTGACATCGGTTGCGACCAGTGCCGATCGCCAGAGCGTCACGCTTTCGACCGGCCAGGAAATTTCCGCGCGGCTGATCGTGCTCGCCAACGGCCTCAATATCGGCTTGCGCCACAAACTGGGCATCGAGCGCAAGATCGAGAGCCCCGTGCATTCGATCTCGATCGGGTTCGATCTCAAACCGACGGACAAGCCCGCGTTCGATTTTTCTGCGCTGACCTATTACCCCGAGGCTTCGACCGAGCGGATGGCCTATCTCACGCTGTTCCCGATCGGCAATACCACGCGCGCCAATCTGTTTGTCTATCGCGAGATGAGCGATCCATGGCTATCGCAGTTTCGCGACGCGCCGAAGCAGACAATGCTCGATATGATCCCGAATTTGCAGAATCTGACCGGCGCGTTCGACGTCGAGGGCTTCGTCAAAATCCGTCCGGTCGATCTCTACGTCAGCGAAGGCCACCGCCAGCCCGGCGTCGTCCTGGTCGGGGACGCCTTTGCGACCTCCTGCCCCGCTGCGGGGACCGGCGCCGGCAAGGCGCTTATGGACGTCGAGCGACTATGCAACCTTCACATCCCGCAATGGCTGGCAACGCCGGGTATGGGCACCGACAAGATCGCGGCATTCTACGACGACCCGATCAAGACGGCCTACGACGCGGCCTCGACCAAGAAGGCCTACACGCTCAAATCGTTCTCGATCGACACCGGCCTGTACTGGACCGCCGAGCGCTGGGGCAAATTCGTCCTGCACTGGCTCAAAGGCGCGCTGCGGCGGCCCGCCCCGGCCAAGATGATCGACGCGCCGGCGCTCGTGCCGGAACAAGGGACGCACCCTGCGGACGCCTACACGCCGGCCCGTGCCCGACACACCGTCTAGCCCCCGGCTTTCGCATTAAATTCCAGCGATTTAGAGCCACCCGCCTGGGAAAAATTCCGAATAAACGGGTGACTTAGGGCCACTTTGCCGGTACGTATCGGCCCGTCGGGGCGTGGCGCAGCCCGGTTAGCGCGCTTGTCTGGGAGACAAGAGGTCGTGGGTTCAAATCCCGCCGCCCCGACCACTAAGCCACGAGATGCGCGCGTGAGGGCGACGGGTCGAAGCGGTCGGAGAAATACTGCGTTTCGTGCGCAACCAGCCCTTCGCGAAATTCCATAATGCTCACCACGTATGACGGTATATCGTCATAGGTCAGCACCAATTCTGTAACCCAGAGGTCGCCGACACCTATAACCCGCCGAACTGTAAACCTCTTCTTGTTCGGCTGGACGGTTCGACTCTCTTGAATGTTCTTTCGACCGTGAATTCGTTCGCCTGATTGCGGATAATCAAGCACGGCATTCTCGTGATAAATTTTGTGTTCGAGGTCGAAATCGCTTTTATCCGAAGCGTCCCAATGGCGTTCAAGCGCTGCCCGCAAATCCATCACGATTCCACACCGTATTACGCCGCCCAGACGTGTCACTTTTGCGGATAGGTGAACGTAAACGTCTCCGAAAACGGCTGCCACCAAGCGGGCACGCCGGTCTCCTGGTCAGTGTGGCGATAAAACCCGTTAGCTTCGGGCGAGGTGAACGCGTAGATCACCTTGTAGGTGCCCGGCCCGTTCATCTTGATATTTTCAGCGTAATGCGGCCCGTCTTTCGCGACCATCGGCTTGAGCGTACCGGTCGACTTCCAATCGGTGCCCTCCTTGGTCAACGTGTAACCGATCGTCAGATAACCAATCCAGGCACCGTCGGGGTAGCCGTTGCTGTTGTCGGCCGTGGCATGAACGTCCGCTTCCAGATGGATGACGTCGTCGCCCATCGCCATTCCCGGCATCATCGGCGCCATTTCAACACCGACAAGATAATTCGCGACGATCTCCAGGTCGTTCTTATGAACAGGACCGCCGACAAAATACTCGCGAGCGAAAGCCGCGGGCGCGCCAAGCGCGATACAGCTCAGGGCGACTGCCACAACAACAGAGATGTTTCTTTTCATGACTACGTTCCAGGTGGTTGAATTGCGAAAGTGAACAAAGACGCTTCTCATTGCGAGACTCGAGGCACGATCGCGGTGAGCGTGCCTTTCGCCTCGTCGGGATGGTAATCGTCGAAGAATTTGTAGACGCCGGGCTTCAAAGGACCGACTCGAACGATGACTTTAGCACCTCCGACGACAATCTTCTCGACCTTCAGATCGCTGCTTTCGAACTCGGCGGGCGTAGCGTCGAGGTTTTCGACTTCGATACGAAAACGCTCACCCGCCGGCGCGGTCAAATCGGTCGGCGAAAACTGATGATCCTTGAGCTTCAACGTCAGAAGTTCGTCAGCATTGGCTCGCGAACCGGGCAAGCCGACGGAGAGTGCAAGGGCCAAGAGGAATGTGCCGTATCGATTTGAAGTCGCGGCGCGCCCTTGATAAAGAAACGCTGCAGTCCATTTCCGTATGGATACGACCGGCGAACGCGGATTGAAAGCCAATGGCCGACCCAAGTGCATTCGACCTGCTTCGCATCCCCTCATCGGTATTGGTCGCGCTTGACTGGCGCCCGTATCACTTTGCGTTTCAACCATACCACTACCTCGTTCGCGCAACGCATGTCGTCACAATGGCCGCGTTTTTCGGCGGCATTGCCGCGCTCGATCTTCGGCTGATCGGTTTGTGGCGCCAGGTGCCGGTCCGGCTTTTTGCCGATCAGATCATTCCTTGGCTATACGTAACCTTCGGCATCACTTTTGTCAGCGGTGTTGCGCTGTTTCTTTATGATCCGGTGCACGTCGGCAGCCACGCCTACTTTAGCTTTAAACTAATTCTAACCTGCCTCGGTGTCGGCAACGCGGCGCTTTTCCGTCAAAGCGGCTACCTGATGTCGCTGCCGCCCGATCCCTCTTCGGCTGTGCGACTCCATGCCCACGCGCGTATCGTCGGCGCCCTTTCACTGGGGCTTTGGACCGGCGTCGTGTTGTGCGCATGTTTGAATGTCGAAGGTGTGCCAAAACTACTGCTGCGATAGCCGCCGCAATTCCACCGCGGCCTCGGAAGCCAACCAGCCGCCGGCTTCTATTTCAGCGAATTGATCGCGTCATACGCGTCGATGACACCGGCGCCGGTATCGGTGCGCTTGCCGGCGACCGGATGCGCGGTGGCGGTCAACACACGCCGCACCTCGTCCGCCGTCATTTTCGGATTTCGTGCCAGCAACAGCGCCGCAACGCCGCTGGCATGCGCGGCGGCAACGGACGTGCCGGACGTGATTTGATACCCGCCGTCAGGCGCCGGCACCAAAACATCGACGCCCGGCGCTGCGATCGCCACCTGCGGACCGCGGTTGGCCACGTCGAGCAATTTGTCGTCGGCATCGGTCGCCGTGACGCCGATAACGAAGGGATCGGCCGCCGGATACAGCGGCGGCGAGCGCGCCCCGGCATTGCCGACCGCGGCGATCA
>CAITEM010000231.1 GCA_903891395.1 uncultured Hyphomicrobiales bacterium
CATGGAACATCTGATGGACCAGACCGCGATCACTTATCCGCACACCACGCTGACGGAAATGTCGGGGGCGACGATCAAAAGCGTGCTCGAAGACGTTGGCGACAATCTCTTCAATCCCGATCCTTATTACCAGCAGGGCGGCGACATGGTGCGCTGCGGGGGGCTTGGCTACGCCATCGACGTATCGAAGCCGGCCGGGCAGCGCATCTCGGCGATGACGCATCTCAAGACGGGCAAGCCGATCGATCCGGCGAAAGAATACACCGTCGCCGGCTGGGCCTCGGTCAACGAAGGCACCGAGGGCCCGCCGGTCTGGGATCTGGTCGAGCGTTACGTCGCGTCCGAAAAGACGGTGCGTATCATGCCCAACCGCAGCGTGAAAATTTCCGGCGCGTAGCTTTGCCTCGCGGTCCTGTTTCGCCTATGACGTTTCCTGAACTCCAAGCCCGGGAATCCTCATGACCAAGCTCAATCTGTCCGTTGCCGTCGGGCCTTATGACCGCACCCGCGCGCTGGTTGACGGCAGCGTACAAATCGATGGCGTCGACGCCGCCTGCATGACGCTGTCGCCAGAGGAAATCTTCTTCCGCGCCTTCCGCCACGCCGAATTCGACATCTGCGAACTGTCGCTGTCGAGTTTCACGGTCAAAACCGCGCAGGGCGGGGGACCTTATGTCGGCGTCCCGGCCTTCGTGTCGCGGGCGTTCCGCCATACCTCGATCTATGTGCGCACCGATCGCATCAAGAAGCCCGAGGACCTCAAGGGCAAGCGTGTCGGCGTGCCGGAATATCAATTGACCGCGAACGTCTGGGCGCGCGCCATTCTTGAGGACGATTTCGGCGTCAAGCCGTCCGACATTCAGTGGGTGCGCGGCGGCATCGAGGATGCGGCGCGGCCGGAAAAGATCACGATCAAGCTGCCGCCGGATGTTAAGCTTGAGAATGCGCCCGAGGGCAAGACCATCTCGGCGATGCTGGCGGAAGGCACCATCGACGGTTTCATCGCGCCGCGCCCGCCGTCATTGCCCAAGAACACGCCCAATGTCGGCTGGCTGTTTCCCGATCCGGTCGCGGCGGCCAAGGACTACTTCAAGCGCACCGGCATTTTCCCGATCATGCATATCGTCGGCGTGCGGCGTACGCTGGCCGAGCAGCATCCGTGGCTGCCCGGCGCAGTGCTCAAGGCCTTCGAGCAGTCCAAGGCGGCGGCCATGGAGCAGCTCAGTGACACCTCCGCGACCAAGGTGACGCTGCCTTTCGTCGAGGAGCGCCTCGCCGAAGCGCGCGAGCTGATGGGCGAGGACTTCTGGGCCTACGGCGTCGAGCCAAGCCGCAAGACCTTGGAAAGCTTCCTGCGCCAGCATCACCGCGAAGGTCTGTCGTCCCGGCTGGTGACGCCGGAAGAACTGTTCCACCCGGGCACGCTGGAGCAGTTTAAGCTTTAGCAGTTGCTGTGTCCGGGGCGAGGCCGTAGGCCGAGAACCCGGAATCCATAACCCGGACTGTGGAATATGGATTCCGGGCCCGCTAGCTTCGCCCGCGTTCCGGAATGACGCCTAGACTTTGGCCGCGCGCAGCTTGACGTGAATGTTCTTTTCCTGCGTGAAGGAGAGCATCTCCTCGAAGCATTCCTCGCGGCCGAGGCCCGACTGCTTGAAGCCGCCGAACGGCGCGCCGAGGAAGTGCTTGCCGAATTCGTTGATCCAGACGTAACCGGCTTCCACCGCCATGGCAGTGCGGTGCGCGGTGGACAGATCGTTGGTCCAGATCGAGGCAGTGAGGCCGTACTCGACGGCGTTGACGTCGGCCAGCATCTGGGCCTCGTCGCTCCATTTGAAGACGCCGAGCACCGGCCCGAAGATTTCCTCGCGCGCGATGCGCATCGCATTGGTCGCGCCGGTGAAGAGCGCCGGCGACAGGTAGTAGCCTTCGGTGCCGCGCTGCAGCCGC
>CAITEM010000232.1 GCA_903891395.1 uncultured Hyphomicrobiales bacterium
ATCAGCACATCAACCTGCCGAAGCTTCGCAACGATCTCTTCCGCCGTATGCCTCTTCCTGCCCATCTCCGCATCCTCCTCTGTCAAAATTATACTTCAGGGAGGACCACTTCAAAGGGGGCAGATCAGTCCTGGCCGTCGATCAAAATGCGGCCGCCTTCGAGTTCGAAGAAGCGCAGCAGCAGGTTGACCACCGTCGACTTGCCGGCGCCGGAGCGGCCGACCAGTCCGATCTTCTCGCCCGGTTTGACGTCGAGCGTCAGGCCGTCGATCAGGCCGCTCTGGCGGCCATAGCCGAAGCGCACGTTGTCGAAGCGGCCTTCGCCGCGCGTGACCGCGAGCGGCTGCGCATCGGGCTTATCGACCAGCGTGTGCGGCTTGGCGATGGTGATCATGCCTTCCTGGACGACGCCGACGTTTTCGAAAATCCCCGTGATCTGCCAGGCGACCCAACCGGACGCGCTGACGATCTGCATCGTCATCGGTAAGGCCATCGCGACCGTGCCGACGCCGACATGGTCGGTGCTCCACAGCACGATAGAGAAGGCGCCGGTCATCGTGATCAGCAGGGCGTTGAGCGTCGTCAGCGTCAGCGCGAACAGCGTGTTGAGGCGCAATTGCTCGTGGAAGCGGCCGGTGTGATGGTCGATGGCGTCGCGGACGTAGGCTTCTTCTTCCTTGGCGCGGGAGAACAGCTTGACCGTGAGGATGTTGGTGTAGGTATCGACGATGCGGCCGGTCAGCATCGACCGTGCTTCCGACATGACCTTCGAGCGGTCGCGCATGCGCGGCACGAAGAAGCGCAGCATCGCGATGTAGCCGGCGAACCACAGCACCACGGGCAGCGCCAGCCACAGGTCGGCATGGGCCAGCAGCAGCAGCGAACTGGTGCCATAGATCAGGATGAACCAGACTGCGGTGAGCAGGGAGACCAGGCTTTCGCGGATGGCCGGACCGGTCTGCATCACCCGCGTGGCGATGCGGCCGGCGAAGTCATTCTGGAAGAACGCCCAGGATTGCCGCACGACATGCCAATGGCTCTGCCAGCGGATACGGTTCGAGACGTTGGCGGCGATCGCCTGGTTCATGATCAGATGCTGGCTGACGAGGGCCAGCGGCCGCGCGATCAGCAGCACGGCCGCCATGCCGACAAGCTGCGGCCAATGTGTTGCGATCAGCGTCGCCGGGGTGGCGTGGCTGACGAAATCGACGATCTGGCCGATGAAGACCGGAATGGCGACGTCGAGCAACGCCACGACCAGGCCGACGGCGAACAGGCCGGCGAACAGCGGCTTCGCCTGGCGGGCGAAGTGCCAATAGAACGCCACCAGCCCGGCCGGCGGCTCGGACATGTCCGAGGTGGCGACAGGCGGCAGCAGCTTTTCGAAAAATCCGAACATCAAAGGTCTCAAGACGACGACGCGCGGCGTTTAAGCGCCGCGCGTTCGCCATTCGCAAGGGTTAGTCCGCAGAACTAGGTTCGCATCGTGTCGATAGCGTGGCAACCGGGATCAGGCGTGGGCGTATTTTCCGCGGCCGAAGAAGCGGTCCTTGTCGTCGTTTGTGGCGGTGTCGCGCACCGACTTGATGGCGCCGATCTTGGCATAGGCGCGCTTGACCGCGTCGCGGGCGGAGATCTTGTCGATCCAGGCTTTGACGTGCGGCCGGGTCGAGATATCGATGCCCAACAGATCGACGTTGCGCAGCCAGGGAAACGCCGCCATGTCGGCGATGGTGTAGTCGGCGCCGATGACGAAAGGGTGTGCCGCCAGCCGCTGCTCGTAGAGATCGAAAAGCTTGTTGACCATCGTGCGGTAGCGGCTGTTGCCGTAATCGTTGCCGGCGGGTGCGAAGCGGAAGAAGTGCACGAGTTGTCCGCACATCGGCCCGAGATTGGCCATCTGCACCATCAGCCACTGAATCACGTCGTTGCGCTTGACCGGATCGTGCGGAATGAATTTGCCGGTCTTCTCGGCGAGATACAGCAGGATCGCGCCGGATTCGATCACGGTATAGGGCGTGCCCGCCGGACCTTCCGAATCGACGATGGCCGGCACCTTCTGCAACGGATTGATCTCGGTGAACTCCGGCGTGAACTGCTCGGATTTCCAGACGTCGACCGGCTTGATATTGTAGGGCAGCTCGCACTCTTCGAGCATGATGAAAATCTTCTGCACGTTCGGGCTGGTCAGCGCATACAGGTCGATCATGGCGTGTCTCACGTGAAATGGCCGCGGGGCGCGGCGGCCATTTATAGCGGAAAGGCAAACGGGTTGTCTTCGCTCAGATGGCTGGCGCCGACCCCTCGGCCGCCTTGCGCAGGCAGGCCGGACACAAGCAATCCGCGGCGGCACTGTCGGGCATCGGCAGCCGGTAGGGCTCGGCCGCGCACCAGCAGCCGCCTTCGAGCGAACAGTCGAACGTCGCCCCGCAGCGGGCGCAGGCAAGCGTGCGACGTTGGGGAGCAGTCTGCATGGTCGGTCCCGGTGGCAGAGGTCACATTACGGAATCGAATCAGCCATAATGCAATGCCATGCAGCACACGCCGTTTCTCGATGCCATCGGCGTGTCCGCCGCGATCCTGACCACGCTGTGCTGGCTGCCGCAGGCGATCAAGGTCTTCCGCGACAAGGAGACCCGCGCCATCTCGCTGCCGGCGACCCTGATTTTCACGGCCGGCATATTCTTGTGGCTGCTCTACGGGACCGGCATCGGCGACTGGCCCGTGATCGGCGCCAATGCGGTTTCGTTCGTGCTGATGACCGCGATCATCGCGATGAAGCTGCGATACGGCTGAGCCGGATATTTTTTATTGCGACTCGCCGCCGCCGACATAGCCGCCGATCTTCCAGGCGCCGCCGTCCTTGACGTAACAGAGTTGGTCGTTGCCGAGCGGCGCCACGGCATCGATCGTGATGAAGCCGGCTTTGCCGGATGGCGTGATAATGCGCGAATAGGCGGCCGATCCAGCGCTGTTGTCCGGTGCGATGCGCACGAACATCGGGCCGATCTTCTCGATCACCGGCGCGCCGGTCTGCGCCTTTTCGTGCACCTCGGTGACGGGCGACAACGTGTACCCCCATTCGGAGGCGTCGGACTGGGTTGTCTTGATCAACTCGGCGAAGGCCGCGGCGTTATAGGCGGGCTCGGCCGGCGCGCAGAGCGTGCCTTTAAAGGCGGGCGCCGGCGAAGCCGTCGGATCGTCGGTGAAGCTGAACAGGATGTCCCAGCCGGCGCCGCCTTTGCTGTTCAGGCTCAGCGCATTGGCCAGATTGTCGACGCCGGATTTCTTCTTGTCGGCGCGGTCGTGGCCGTCGCGCAGCCAGAAGAAGCCTTGGGCGACAACGAGTTGGGCCAGCGCCGCGCGGTCTTTTTTCTGGGCGGTCTCGCCGACCTGCTTGCGCACGGCCTCGAAGGCCGGATCGGTAACCGGCACCGGCGGCGTGATGCTGACGGCCTTGTAAGGCTTCGGCGGCGCCGGCTGCGCGGACGCGACAGCGACGAAAGCCAGCAGGGTGAAAGCGATTCCCGAAACTAAACGGCACATGAGCGCGTTCCTAGCAAGAAGTGGGGGCATCGCAATCGTGCGCCAATTGGCTATACCTGCGGTCTTACAACCGATGAGATTCTCATGCCTTTGAACTGGTCCTATTTAACGCCGATTTTTCTCCTGATCGGCTCCAACGTCTTCATGACGACGGCGTGGTACTGGCACCTGCGCTTCAAGGAAGTGGCGCTGTGGCAGGTGATCCTGATCTCCTGGGGACTGGCCTTTATCGAGTATTGCCTGGCGGTACCGGCCAACCGGCTTGGCAGCGCCGTCTATGACGCCGCGCAGCTCAAGACCATGCAGGAGGTCATCACGTTGGTGGTCTTTGCGGTATTCTCGATCATTTACCTCAAACAAGGCCTGACCTGGAACCATGCGGTCGGCTTCGCATTGATCGCGGGAGGGGCATTCTTCATTTTCCGCGGGCCATTGTAATCGCCACGCCGCGGCCAAAAGCCAAGACCCAAAAGCCAAGACAAAGGGCTGCGGCGCATGAGCACCTCGATCCAGGCCCTGAACGCCGTGAATTTCTTCATGGCGGATGTCCGTGACGGGCTCGGGCCCTATCTCGGTGTTTTCCTGCAGGAGAAAAACTGGACGCCGTCGCAGATTGGCATCGTCATGACCATTGGCGGGCTCGCCGCGATGGTCGCGACAACGCCGCTCGGCGCATTGGTCGACCGCGTGCAGGCCAAGCGTTTCATGATGGTGGTGGCGGCGCTCGGCACGGTCGGGGCGTCGCTGGTGATTTTGTTCGTGCCGACCTTCTGGGCCACCGCGCTGTCGCAGGTCGCGACCGGCATCGCCGGTGCGGCGATCCCGCCGGCGATTGCCGGCATTACGCTCGGACTGGTGCGGCAGAACGGCTTCACGCACCAAATGGGGCGCAACGAAGCGTTCAATCACGGCGGCAATGTCGTGGCGGCGCTGCTGTGCGGCGCGCTCGGCTATGCTTTCGGCCTTAGCGCTGTGTTCGTGGTGATGTCGGTACTGGCGCTGATCTCGCTCGGCGCGCTGAGCTTCATCAATCCGAGAGAGATCGACTATGACGCGGCGCGCGGCGCCTCCGAAAGGCCCGGGGATAAGGTGCAGTCCTTCGCCGTGCTGTTGCGCTGCAAGCCGTTGATCGTGCTTTCCGTGACGCTGCTGCTGTTTCATCTTGGCAATGGCGCGATGCTACCGCTGCTCGGGCAATCCCTTGTCACGCAAGGGGCTGATCCAAGCGCCTATACCAGCGCCACCATTATCGTGGCGCAATTGACGATGATTCCGATGGCGCTGTTGGCGGCGTGGCTCGCGCACGAGCGCGGCTACTGGTTGGTGTTCGTGCTGGCGTTGGTGGCGCTGCCGTTGCGCGGCGTCATAGCGGCGCTGGTAACGGGACCCATCGGTTTGGTGCCGGTGCAGATGCTTGACGGTGTGGGCGCCGGACTTCTTGGCGTTGCCGTTCCAGGTCTGGTGGCGCGCATCATGGCAGGCACCGGCCGCGTCAACGCCGCGCTCGGCGTGGCGATGACGATGCAAGGCGTCGGCGCTGCTCTTAGCACGACACTTGGCGGCGTGGTG
>CAITEM010000233.1 GCA_903891395.1 uncultured Hyphomicrobiales bacterium
CGGCCACCATGGCGCGGCGCTCGGGGGCGGAAATCTGCGCACCGATGTCGGCCAGCTCCTTGACGTCGGTGGACTCCGGCAGGCCGTCATTGCCGAGCTTGAGGGCGCGGATCAGGCCACGATGCACGATCAGATCGGCGTAGCGGCGAATGGGCGAGGTGAAGTGGGCGTACCGGCGCAGGTTCAAGCCGAAATGGCCGTAGTTCTCGGCGGCGTATTCGGCTTGCGCCTGGGAGCGCAGCACGACCTCGTTGACCAGTTGCTCGCGCTCGCCGCCTGTCACGCTTCCCAAAATCTGGTTGAACGTCACGGGCCGTAGCGCGCCGGATTTGGCCAGCGGAATTTGCAGGCTGGCGAGGAACTCGCGCAGGCTGTTGAGCTTCTCGATCGAAGGCTCGTCGTGCACGCGATAGATCAGCGGCACGCGGGCTTTTTCCAGCGTCTCGGCGGCGGCGACGTTGGCGAGGATCATGAATTCCTCGATCAGCTTGTTGGCGTCCTGGCGCTCCGGGACGACGACGCGATCGACGGTGCCGTCGGGCTTCAGCAGGATCTTGCGCTCCGGCAGGTCGAGATCGAGCGGCTGGCGTTGGGCGCGGGCGATCTTGAGCGCTTCGTAGGCGGCGTAGAGCGGTTTCAGCACGGCCGCCATCAGCGGGCCGGTGGTGTCGTCGGTATTGCCGTCGATGGCGGCCTGGGTCTGCTGATAGGACAGCTTGGCCGCGGACTTCATCATGATGCGGTGGAAGGTGTGCGAGCGTTTGCGGCCGTCGGCGCCGATGATCATGCGAACGGCCAATGCGGCGCGATCTTCCAGCGGCCGCAGCGAGCACAAATCATTCGAGATGCGTTCCGGCAACATCGGAACGACCCGGTCGGGGAAATAAACCGAATTGCCGCGCACCTGCGCCTCGCGGTCGAGCGCCGAACCGGGCGTGACGTAGTGCGCGACATCGGCAATGGCGACGGTGAGGACGAAACCGCCGGCGTTGTTGCCGGACTCATCCGGCTCGGCGTGCACGGCGTCGTCGTGATCCTTGGCGTCCGGCGGATCGATGGTGATCAGCGGCAGCTTCCGCCAGTCTTCGCGGCCGGCCATGGTCGCGGGCCTGGCGGCGTCCGCCTCGATGATGGTGTCGCGGCGGAACACGTCCGGGATCTGATTCGCGTGGATGGCGATCAGGCTGATGGCCTTTTCGCTGTTCAGCGAGCCGAGCCGTTCGACGATGCGGCCGGTCGGCAGGCCGAGACGCGGCGCGCGGCTGGTTTCGACCGCGACCAGGTCGCCGTCTTCGGCGTCGCCCGTGGCGCCGGCGGGAATCGCGATTTCCTTGCCGAGCATCTTCTTGTCGACGGATTCGATGCGGCCGCCGCCATTGGCGTTCTTGCGGAAGACACCGAGCACGCGCTGCTTGGGCCGGTCGATGATCTTGATGACGCGGCCGGCATGGCGGATGCCGTCGTCCTCCTCGATCTCTTCGACACGCACCAGCACGCGGTCGCCCATGCCCGGGGTTTCGGCGGGGCGCGCCTGACGCGGCACGTGAATGCGGATTTTCGGCGCCGCTCCGTGGGCTGCTTCGTCCCATTCGTCCGGCGTGGCGATCATGTCGCCGTCGCGGTCGCGGCCGGTGATGTCGGCGAGAACGGTCGAGGGCAGGGTACCCGGGTGATGGAGCTTGCGGCGTTTCTTCTCGACGGCGCCTTCGTCACCCATCTCACGCAGGATGCGCTTGAGTTCGGCCCGCATGGCGTTCTTGAGGCCGAAGGCGCGGGCGATTTCGCGGGTGCCGACTTTGCCGCTTTGCGTGGCAATGAAAGCGAGGATGTCGGCCTTGGAAGGAAGGGAGGGTGTTCGTTGAGGAGGCTTGTTCAAAACAGATGATCCGGCGCCCGGTCAGTCCGGACGCTCATAGGGCGAATGTAATGATCGAAAGCAGCGTCCGCTAGCTACTCGGCCGCGGCCGCGGTCGCTTTCGGTGCGCGCTTTGCCTTGGCCGGAGCCTTCTTCGGCTTGGCCACGGCAGCGGGCTTCTTGGCGCGGCTGTCGGGCTTTGCCCCGGAAGCGCCGGCGGCCTTTGTCCCGGTTTTGCGACCGGCGGCGCGGCGGCCCTTCGGCGAATTGCCGACCTGGGCGGCGCGGGCGTCGAGCAGCACGATCGCTTCGTCGAGCGTGATCGTCTCCGGCGTCTTGTCGCCGGTGATCGTCGCATTGATGCCGTTGTTGCTGACGTAAGCGCCGAAGCGGCCGTTCTTGACGACGATCGGTCCGCCTTTTTCCGGATGATCGCCCAGCGTCTTGCCCGGATCGGCGCCGAAGCGCCGGCCTTTCTTCGGGTTGGCGATCTTCTCGGCGATCAGATGGACGGCGCGGTTGAGGCCGACGGTCAGCACGTCGTCGTCGGCTTCCAGGCTCGCATAGACCTTGCCGTGTTTGACGTAAGGACCGAAGCGGCCGACGCCGGCCAAAATCGGCTCGCCGTCTTCCGGCGAGATGCCGACTTCGCGCGGCAGCGACAGAAGGGCGAGGGCTTTTTCCAGATCGACCTCGTCCGCCTCGACGCCTTTCGGCAGGCTGGCGCGTTTCGGTTTTTCCGGCGGCGGCGGCTTGGGGCCCTTGGAGCCTTTCGGCCGCTTCTCGACCGGCGCTTGTTCGCCGAGCTGCAGATACGTGCCGAAGCGTCCACCGCGAATAGTGACTTCAAGATTGGTGACCGGGTCGGTGCCGAGCACCTTGGTGGTCTGCTGGCCGCCGGCGCCCGGCGTCATCTGCCGGGTGAAGCGGCATTCCGGATAATTCGAGCAGCCGATGAAGGCGCCGAAGCGTCCGACCTTGAGCGACAGCTTCCCGGTGCCGCAGGTCGGACACTGACGGACGTCGCCGCCGTCCGCGCGGGCCGGGAAGATGTGTGGCTCGAGCAGGTCGTTGAGCGCGTCGAGCACCTGCGTGATGCGCAGTTCCTTGATGTCGTTGACCGCGCCGATGAAGCCGGTCCAGAA
>CAITEM010000234.1 GCA_903891395.1 uncultured Hyphomicrobiales bacterium
AGCGGCGTGTGGATCTTGCCATCCTTGACGTAGAAGATATTGGCGCCGGTGCATTCGGCGTCGCGGCCTTCCCAGTCCAGCATCATAGCATCGGCGTAGCCTTTGCGCTCGGCCGCGTGCTTTGAGATGGTGCAGATCATGTAAAGGCCGGCGGCCTTGGCGCGGCACGGCGCGGTCCTTGGATCGGGCCGGCGATATTCGGCGAGATCGAGCCGGATGCCCTTGAGGCGCTGCTCGGGATCGAAATAGCTCGGCCATTCCCAACTGGCGATGGCGAGATGAATCTCATTGTTCTGCGCCGACACGCCCATCATTTCCGAGCCGCGCCAGGCGATCGGGCGGACATAGGCCTCTTTGCGGCCGTTCTTCTCGACCACCAGCTTTTTGGCGGCGTCAATTTCTGCGACCGAATAGGGGATGTCGAAGTCGAGGATGTTGGCCGAGCGCTTCAGCCGCTCGGAATGTTCCGTCGATTTGAAGATGCGGCCGCCATAGGCGCGCTCCCCTTCGAACACGGCGCTGGCGTAATGCAGGCCATGACTGAGAACGTGAAGATTGGCATTGCCCCAGGGCACCAGCTTGCCGTCGTACCAGATGACGCCTTCAAGCCGGTCGTAGGATTGCGCAGCCATGGTTTTCTCCTGAACTCTAAACTGTTTCGCCGGGGCTTGGCCGGCCGTTTCTGCCGCTGTGATGGCGCATTTTTGGCGCTACTTCCAACACTTTGCGTCACCGGGCAACTCCCGGTATGAGTGGCGCAAGTGTCGGCCGGAAGCTGCTTTTCGTGGTCGGGATAGGGCAGGTGAGCACTATCCTTTCGTCCTTAGCGGTCTTTTTGTAACATAAAATCAAAATATGTCAACATGACTGACATAAATATGAGCGCCAAAATCGCAGCCTTGAGCGAACGCTCTGCCGAGACTGGCGCCACTACGGCTGCGCCGGCGCCGCCGATCTGGGACATTATCGAGCTGCTGTTTTTCGCCTATCGCGATTTCGTCGGTGATCCGGATGAGGTGCTGTCGAAACTGACCTTCGGCCGCGCGCACCATCGCGTGTTGCATTTCGTCAATCGCAATCCCGGCATGAAGGTTGCCGACCTTCTCGACATCCTCAACATCACCAAGCAGTCGCTCGGCCGGGTGCTCAAGCAACTGATCGATCAGGGCTTCGTGGTGCAGAAGGAAGGCGCGCAGGACCGCCGCCAGCGCCTGCTATTCGTGACGCCGAAGGGCGAAGCGCTGTCGCTCAAACTGGCGCAACTGCAGACCGCGCGCATCAACCGCGCTTTTGGCGAACTTGGACCCGGCGCGCACGAGGCCGCGCGCCGCTTTCTGACCGCGATGATCGACAGCGACAATCGCGACGGCGTGTTGCGCCAGATCGCGCGCGCCGATCATGCCAAGGCGCAGACTTAAAGATTGCGGGGAGGAGCTCAATGACGCTGCCCGCCACGCTCGCCGACGATGCCCCGCATCTGCTGGTGGTCGATGACGACCGCCGCATCCGCGATCTGCTGTCGCGCTTTCTGTCGACCGAGGGCTATCGCGTCAGCACCGCGGAAACCGCCGCCGACGCCCGAGCCAAACTGGTCGGCTTGAGCTTCGACTTGCTCATTCTGGACGTGATGATGCCCGGCGAGAACGGTTTCGATTTTGCCAAATCGCTGCGCGGCGATTCCAGCGTGCCGATTTTGATGCTAACCGCGCGCGATGCCGCCGAGAGTCGCATCAAGGGCCTCGAGATGGGCGCCGACGATTATCTGTCGAAGCCGTTCGAGCCGCGCGAGCTTTCGCTGCGCATCGCCAGCATCCTCAAGCGTACGCGCCCGGCGGCCGCGCCGCAGGCCGAGTCGGTCCGTTTTGGTCCCTTCGTCTATCATCTGGGGCGTGGCGAATTGCGCCGTGGCGAAGATGCCGTCCGGCTTACCGACCGCGAGCGCGAGATGCTGCGCATTCTGGCGGCGACACCGGGTGAAACGGTGGCGCGTCTGGCGCTGGCCGGCAACGGCGGCACGGTCAGCGAGCGCGCCGTCGATGTGCAGGTCAACCGGCTGCGGCGCAAGATCGAGAAGAATCCCGCCGATCCGATGTTCGTACAGACCGTGCGCGGCATCAGCTACCGGCTGGTGGTGACTACATGACCAGTCTTGACGCCGGCATCGCCAGCATCCGCACCACGGTCGATCGCGTCGTGCGGGCGTGGCAATGGTACGATGCGATCCCGTGGGTGCGACGTATCCACGCGCAGCTTGAGCGCATCCCTGTCGGCTGGCGGCGCATGAGCCATTGGCTCAACAGCGTAATGCCGAAAGGCCTTTACGCGCGCGCGTTGCTGATCATCATCGCACCGATGGTGATCCTGCAATCGGTGATTGCCTTCGTCTTCATGGAGCGGCACTGGAACGTCGTGACGCAGCGCTTGTCTGCCGGCGTGGTGCAGGACATCGGCGCGCTGATCGACATCTATCGCGGCTATCCGCAAGATCCCGACCTCAATCAAATCCGTAAGATCGCGCAGGAGCGGCTCGGGCTGGTGGTGGATTTCCTGCCAATCACTGACATGCCG
>CAITEM010000235.1 GCA_903891395.1 uncultured Hyphomicrobiales bacterium
CCGACCTTGCGCCATCAGCACATCAACCTGCCGAAGCTTCGCAACGATCTCTTCCGCCGTATGCCTCTTCCTGCCCATCTCCGCATCCTCCTCTGTCAAAATTATACTTCAGGGAGGACCACTTCAAAGGGGGCAGATCAGTTGGCAAGACATTATCCCGGCGATGCTAATTGCCGGTCCGGTTTTAATACTTGCCTTGATGTTCTTGAGTTTCGGCGTTCACTCACTCGGAGAGTTATTTTGCGACCTTTTGGCGGGCGCGGGTTTAGACCCGAGACCCAAACAACGTTACCGCCGCTAACGCCCGAGAAAGGAACTTAAAATGGCAACGACCCTTACTCCGACCGACCCGGACAAGCCGCACGACCACCTGGAAATTCACGCCCTTGTCGATGGCGGCTACGTCATCCGCGAGGGTCGGTTCGATGGCGATGCCTCCGATATGTCGGACACGGCGCGCTGGAATTGGCGACAGGAGCGCGCCGCGTTCGCCACGCTTACTGATGCCGTGAAGTGGCTCGCCAAGCACATGACCGATAAATCGCCGTCCATCAAGTGACGGCATTTCCCGCCAGTAAACAAAAAAGGAATTGAAGATGCGAAAGCCTGAGAAGGATCACATTGCCAAAGTCGGAGAGGCGAAGTTTGAGCGTGCGCTTGGGCTGGCGATGGTCGCCATCCGGCAGGACTCGCATCTGATCGGAATGGACAAAATCCGGGGCGCGATTGCAGAGGAAGCCGCGCTTGTCGCCACAGGCTTTCCACCGCGAGGCTTGAGCATCCCGAAGGCCTGCGGAGAGCCGACGCAAGAAGTGTTCGATATCTGCGAGCGCGTCCTGAAACAGGCGATCGAAGCCGCAGCGCATTGATCCGCCACAAGGGCTAAAGAAATGAGCCGCGACGAAGATCCAATCAGCCTCAAGATAGCCGCCGCTGACTTTCACTTGTCGGCTGGCGTGCTCAAGGCGTCCGGCTTGCGCGGCGACCTTGCCATATACAAACTTGGAACCCGCTACTACACGACACCAGCAGCAATCAGGAAGTGGGTGGAATCTTGCCGCGTAGAACAAAAGGCCCGCGACTTTACCTTGATCCGGAGCGCAAGCAGTGGATCATCCGGGACGGATCGCGCTTCGTCCGCACTGGCTGCGGCGAACGAGACAGTGCGCATGCTGAAAAGTGCCTCGCGCAATACATCGGCCACAAGCATAAACCCGAAGCGTCAGGCGCGCCGATGATCGCTGATGTACTCAATGTTTACGGAATTGAGGTTGTGCCGCACAAGAAAACGGCGCGCAACATCGCCTATAATATTGGGAGCCTGCTAAAATGGTGGGGCGATAAGAACGCCTCCGAGATTTCCGCCAAGGCCTGCCGGGAATACGCCAGCACTAAAGCTGCGTCTGGCGCTGCTGCCGATTTGAAAACCCTACGGGCTGCAATAGGCCACTGGCACAAAGAGCACGGTCCACTCACCTTTATGCCGTCATTCTGGCGACCTCAGGAACCGTCGCCGCGGGAGCGCTGGCTTACCCGGTCGGAGGCAGCGCGCCTTCTATGGGCCGCGCGCCGCGATCAGCACATTAAGCGGTTGATCCTGCTGGGCCTCTATACTGGCTCGCGACCTGGCGTGATCCTGGCAATCCAATGGGATCAGATCGACTTTAAAGCCGGCGTCATGGCCCGCGCCCGGCATGGTGCTACGCAGTCGAGCAACAAGAAAGCACCGAACGTCCGCCTCGGGCGCCGGATCATGTCGCACCTTCGGCGCTGGAAGCGGATCGACGGAGACGGGAAATATATCTGTCACTTCATGGGGCGCCCGACCGACGACCCGCACGGAAGCTGGAAGCGGATCGTCAAGGCGTCCGGGCTGGAAGGCAAAATCACCCGGCATACCCTGAGACACACCCGCGCGACATGGATGGCGCAGGCCGGGGTGCCACTATTCGAGGCTGCAGGCTTTCTTGGAATGACCGTCAGGACCCTTGAGCGCACCTACGCGCACCACGATCCAGAGCACCAGGAACATGCAGCAAACATCTAATTCGTGCCACGGCACAGATATTAGTGGAAATTACCGTTTAGTTTCAAATCCGGCTTGCTTCCAGCCGAGCATGCCGCCCGCCAGATGGGCGCTATAGGGGAAGCCCGCGTCCTGCGCGGCGACGGAGGCGGTAATCGAACGGCGGCCCGAACGGCAGGCAAACACCACTTGCTTGCCCTGCGGATCGGGGATGAGCGACGCGTCGAAGCTCGACAGCGGCACCAGCACGGCGTCGGGATAGGCCTCCGCCAATGTCTCATTCGGCTCGCGCACATCGACCAGCAGGATGCGGCCTTCGGTCAAGCCCTTGGCCACGTCTTCGGGCGTGAGGTTCGTCACCTCGTCGGCGCGCGGCATTTCGTCGGCCATCACTCAACTCCATTTAAGGCAGCAACATTTTTAGCCGGAATTGGCGCCGCGCACTAGCGCCTTAAACCGTGACCTGCGTGCCGACTTCGACCACGCGCCCGGTCGGTATCTGGAAGTAGTCCGTGGCGTCGTTGGCCCAGCGGGTCAGGCCGATGAACAGCCTGTCTTGCCAGCGCGGCATGCCGGAATGCGCGGCGGGCTTGAGCAGCCGGCGCGACAGGAAGAACGAGGTCGACATGATGTCGAACTGCCAGCCCAATTTGCGCGCGATCGCCAGCGCCTTCGGCACGTTCGGCGATTCCATGAAGCCGAAACGCAGCACGACGCGTGAGAAGGTCCGCCCGACCGGCTCGATGCGCACACGGTCCGCGAGATCGACGCGTGGCGTATCGGCCGTCTCGATCGTGAGGATGACGTTCTTCTCGTGCAGCACCTTGTAATGCTTGAGGCTGTGCATCAGCGCGGTCGGTGCGAAGCCTGAATCGCCGGTGAGAAACACGGCGGTGCCCGGCACGCGGATCGGCGGCTTCTTTTCCAGATTGGCGACGAGGAAATCGAGCGGGATTTCCTGCTTGCGGATTTTCAACATCAGCAAGCGGCTGCCGCGGCGCCACGTATACATCAGCGTCATCACGATGGCGCCGAGCGCCAGCGGCATCCAGCCGCCTTCGACGACCTTGAGCATGTTGGCGGTGAGGAACGTCAGGTCGATGAACAAGAACGGCAGCATCAGCGCCAGCGTCGCGGCCAGCGGCCAGCGCCAGACGCGGTTGATGACGATGATCGCCATCATCGCGGTCACCACCATGGTGCCGGTGACGGCGATGCCATAGGCCGAGGCCAAGGCGCTCGACGAGCGGAACAGGCCGACCAGCAGCAGCACACCGGCCAGCAGCAGCATGTTGACGCGCGGCATATAGATTTGCCCGGCCAGCGCCTCCGACGTATGGCGGATTTCCATGCGCGGCAGCAGGCCGAGTTGGATCGCCTGCCGCGTCAGCGAATAGGCGCCTGTGATGACCGCCTGGCTGGCGATCACGGTCGCGGCGGTCGCCAGCAGCACCATCGGCAGCAACGCCCATTGCGGGAACAGCAGGAAGAACGGATTCTCGATCGCCTTTGGATCGACCAATATCAGCGCGCCCTGCCCGAGATAATTGAGCAGCAAGGCGGGCAGCACCACGACCAGCCAGGCAAAGCGGATCGGGCCGCGGCCGAAATGACCCAGGTCGGCGTAAAGCGCCTCGCAGCCGGTCATCACCAGGAAGACGGCGCCGAGCGTGTAAAATCCGATCAGGCCGTGATGCAGGAGGAAGTTGACGCCGTAATAGGGATTGAACGCCAGCAGCACGGTCCAGTTCTGGCCGATATGCCAGAGACCGGCGGCGGCGATGCAGGCGAACCAGATCAGCGTCAGCGGGCCGAACAGTTTGGCGACGCTGGCGGTGCCGCGCGACTGCACGAAAAAGAGACCGACCAGGATCAGCACCGTGATCGGAACGATGTAAGCATCGAGACTGGGCGTGACGATCTTCAAGCCTTCGACCGCCGACAGCACCGACAACGCCGGCGTGATGATGGCGTCGCCATAAAACAGCGCACCGCTGATAATGCCGAGAAAAATCAGCAGGCCGCTGCTGCGGCCCAGCGCGCGCGAGGCCAAAGCCATCAGCGCCAACGTGCCGCCCTCGCCGTTATTGTCGGCGCGCAGCAATACGATGACGTACTTCACCGTCACCACCAGCAGCAGCGCCCAGATGATCAGCGACAGGATGCCGAGGACGACTGCTTCGCTCGCCGGTTTGCCGGGCCCGACCGCCGCCAGTACCGATTCACGCAGCGCGTAAAGCGGACTGGTGCCGATGTCGCCGTAAACGACCCCGATGCTGCCAATCGTCAGTGCCCAGAAGCTGGTCTTGGCGTGGCCGGCCGGTGCTTCGCCATTCGGCGCGGCCGCGCCATGAAGCGCAGCGGCAATCGTTTCGGGCATGAGATGTTTAGCCTGGGTCGGTGCAATGCATAAATTGACAGGTAGCAGCTTATAGCGCCGCCGCCGAGCGCCTGCATCGTCATTTGTGCAATGCAGCGAAGCGAGCCATGCGCGAAACACAGGATCGCTGAGACGATTTTATTATATTAATCAATGCATTAAGCGCGGTGTGCCGACAGGCGCCGTTTTAGCCAAGACCCGCATTTTTGACGGAGTCTTTACACCGTCACCTGGGTCCCCACCTCCACGACCCGGCCGGTCGGGATCTGGAAAAAGTCGGTGGCGTCGCTGGCCGACCGCGCCAGCCAGATGAACAGATGGTCCTGCCAGGACGGCATGCCGGATTTCGCCGACGGCTTGAGCGCCCGGCGCGACAGGAAGAAC
>CAITEM010000236.1 GCA_903891395.1 uncultured Hyphomicrobiales bacterium
CAGGCCGTGCTGCCGTTGCGCGGCAAGATCCTCAACGTGGCGTCAGCCGGCAAGGACAAGCTGGCGCAGAACACCCAGCTCGCCGACCTGGTGCAGGCGCTCGGCTGCGGCACCGGCGCGCATTACAGCGAGAAAGACCTGCGTTACGAGAAGGTCATCATCATGACCGACGCCGACGTCGATGGCGCGCATATCGCCTCGCTGCTGATCACGTTCTTTTACCGGCAAATGCCGAAGATGATCGACGCCGGCAGGCTCTATCTGGCCGTGCCGCCGCTGTTCCGGCTGCAACACGGCGGCAAGATCTTCTATGCGCGCAACGACACGCATAAGGATCAGTTGCTGAAGGACGAATTCAACGCCAATGCCAAGGTCGAGGTGTCCCGTTTCAAAGGCCTCGGCGAGATGATGGCGGCGCAGTTGAAGGAAACCACCATGGACCCAAGCAAGCGCATGCTGCTCAAGGTCATGCTGGCGGAAGCCGACATCAAGTCGACGGCGAAATCGGTAGAAAACCTGATGGGCAACAAGGCGGAAACCCGCTTCGCCTTCATCCAGGAGAACGCCGAATTCGCCGGCGAGGCCTTGCTGGACGTCTAGGCGGTCCCTACTCGCACTTCTTCAGCACCGGCGTCTTGACGTGGCGGGCCAGCGCGATGCCGTCCTTGACCCGCACCTCGCCGCCGTCGGGCTGGTTGAACATCGTGCGCCGGGTGCCCTTGCGGACGAGCAGCACAAGGCGCTGGCGTTGCGGCTCGGCGCCTTCCGGCTGAAATAGAACTTCGATCGCCAGCCGCTCCGGCGAAAGCCGCGCCGCCTTCTCGATGCTGTAGCGATTGAGCGCGAACTCCGCGCCGAGATCGTGTTCTTCCTGGACCTGACCGTCACCCGGCATCGTGATGGCGACGTGCGGGTTGGCGGACGCGGCGGGCTCGCCGCAATCGATGGCCCAGTTTCCGAACAAGTCGAACTGGCGAAATAATTCTTCAACCGACGGCGCCGCGGCGGACGCGGAATGGGGTATCGCTGCGGAACAGGCAATCAAGAGCGCACCAAGCGCCGCCGCAATTCGCATAAAGCTGTTCCACTCGACTCGGGGATCGGGTGTCAGCATAGCAGCGCGACGCGGCGCGGCAATCGATCCAATGGATCAACAGCGCGCACCGTGAAAATATACCGGGTCTATTGCTCGAAGGTCAGCTTCGCCGCCGTCACGACATCGCTGTAGGTCTTGATCTCGGCATCGATGCGTTTCTGGAACGCCTCGCCGGTCGGCCCGCCCGGAACGACGGCCATCTTGCGCAACGACGCCTGCACGCCGGCGTCGGCCAAAGCCTTGCCGAGCTCCGCCGTCAGCTTCGCTACAATCGGCGCCGGCGTACCCGTCGGCACGAAGAAGCCGCTCCAGAATTGCGTGTCGACTTCCGGATAGCCCGCTTCCGCCATGCTCATGATGTCGGGAATCTCCGGGGAGCGTTCCGACCCGGTCACGGCCAAAGCGAGGGTCTTGCCGCCTTTCACCAGCGGGATCGCCGGCGGCCCGTCCGAAATCGTGAACAGCGTCTGCCCGGCCATGACACTGAGGTTCGACTCGTTGGTGCCTTTGTACGGAATGGCGACGGCTGGCATGCCTGTTTTCAGCTTCAACAGTTCGCTGGCGATGGTGAAAGACGGCGACGAGGTGCCGTAATTGGACTTTTCCGGGTGGGCCTTGGCGAAGGCCACCAGCTCCTTGACGCTTTTGGCCGGACTGTCAGGCGCCACGACCAGCACGAGCGGGAACGACGCGATCATGTTGAGCGCGATGAAGCTCTTGGTCGGATGATAAGTGAGCTTGGGGTAGATCGCACTGGCGATCGGCATCTGCCCGCTGGCGCCGACCAGCACCGTATAGCCGTCCGGCGGCTGCCGCGAGGCAAACTCGGCGGCGATGCGGCCGCCGGCGCCGACCTTGTTGTCGATCACCGTGGTGGCGCCGGTATTTTCCTGGAATTTCTGTACCACCAGGCGGGCAAAGATGTCGTTGCCGCCACCGGCGGCAAAGCCGACGACAAAATGGATCGCCCGGTTGGGAAAGTCGGCCTGGGCTCGCGCCGGACCGCCGGCCAATACGATAGGGGTCAAGGCTAGAATACAGGCAACGGCGCGGCGCAGACTGATCATGAATTCCTCCCGTCCCCTTCGGCTTACGTTGCCTTTCGGGCTTTGACGAAACCGTACACCGGCTGGTCCAGTTCGGAAATGGCCTTGTCCGCATTGGCTGTGCGCAGTGTGTTAGGATGACGACGCAACAGCGCGGACCGCATGACCCTCCCGACAGCCAGCGATAGAGCGACGAGCGGCGACCTGTTCGGCCACCCGCGCGCACTGACCTTCCTGTTCGCGACCGAAATGTGGGAGCGCTTTTCCTACTACGGCATGCGCGCGCTGCTGGTTCTCTACATGATCAAATATCTACTGCTGCCGGAGCGCGCCGGCAGCGTCGCCGGCCTCGATACCTTGCGCGCCGCGTTGGAGTTCGTGTTCGGCCCGCTGGCGCCGCAGCCTTTCGCCTCGCAGATCTATGGCGCGTACACCGGGCTCGTGTATCTGACGCCGATTTTCGGCGGCCTCCTCGCCGACCGCATCCTCGGACAGCGCCGCACCGTCATCCTCGGCGCCGCCTTGATGGCCATCGGCCATCTGCTGATGGCGTCCGAGCATCTGTTCCTGCTGGCGCTGCTGGTGCTGATCCTCGGCAATGGCGCCTTCAAACCGAACATCTCGACCCAGGTCGGCCACCTCTACGCCCCCGGCGACCGCCGGCGCGACCGCGCCTTCTCGATCTTCTATGTCGGCATCAACCTCGGCGCCTTCATGGCGCCGCTGGTCTGCGGCACGCTTGGCGAAGAGCTCGGCTGGCACTACGGCTTCATCGCCGCCGGTGTCGGCATGACCATCGGCCTCGTCGTCTATCTGCTGGCGACGCCGGTGCTGCCGTCCGACGCCCTCGTCACGCGCGCCGCGACCGGCACGCCGATGCGCCGCGACGAATGGCTGGCGGTCGCGGCCATCGTGGCGCTGATGCTGCCGGTGAGCCTGTACTGGGGCACCTACGAGCAACAGGGCAACACCATTACGCTCTGGGCCGACCAGTTCACCGAGCGGAATGTTCTCGGCTTTGAAATTCCGATCACCTGGTTTCAGTCGCTCAATCCGTTCATGATTTTTGCCTTCACGCCGTTCGTCGTCGCCTTCTGGCGCCGGCAAGGCGCAAACGAGCCCTCGACGGTCGCCAAAATGGCGATCGGCTGCGCGCTGAACACTGCTGCGTTCCTATTGATCGCGCTGGCCGCCTGGCTCGCCGGCGGCGGCAAGGCCAGCGCGCTGTGGATGTTCGGCTACTTCGCCATCCTCACTGTCGGCGAACTGTATCTGTCGCCGACCGGGTTGTCGCTCGTCACCAAAGTGGCGCCGATCCGCCTGCTGTCGATGATGATGGGCGTGTGGCTGTCGACCAGTTTCATCGGCGGATTTCTCGCCGGCTATCTCGGCACGTTCTGGTCGAGCATGGCCAAGCCGGAATTCTTCCTGATGCTGGCGGCGATCTCAGGCGTTGCCGCGGCCGCCATCGCGCTGTTGATCGCGCCGTTGCGCGCAACGCTGCGGGATTAGTCGAGCGGCAGCCCGACATATTGCTCGGCCAGCGATTTCGCCGCGACGGCCGAGCCGGTCAGATAATCCAGATCGGCCAATTGGCGGCGATGATCGAACGCGGTCTCGTCGGGGAAACGGTGCATGATCTGCGTCATCCACCACGAGAAACGCTGCGCCTTCCAGACGCGGCGTAAACACTTGGCCGAATAGCCGTCGAGCAGTTCGCCGGCGTTCTTCGTGTAGAAGGCCTCCAGCGCCCGCGACATGAAGACCACGTCGGCAAACGCCAGGTTCATGCCCTTGGCGCCGGTCGGCGGCACGATATGCGCGCTGTCGCCGGCCAGAAACAGCCGGCCGTATTGCATCGGCTCGGCGACGAAGCTGCGCATCGGCGTGATGCCCTTCTGCAGCACCTTGCCCTCGGCGAGCTTGCGCGCGCCGCCCAGTCGTTTGTGCAACTCGTCCCAGATGCGGTCGTCGGACCAGTTCGCGATGTCCTCGTCGTGGTCGCATTGCAGATACAATCGCGACACTGTTTCCGAGCGCATGGTGTAAAGCGCAAAACCGCGCTCGGTGTAGGAATAGATCAGTTCGTGATCGGGCGGCGGCGACTCCGACAGAATGCCGAGCCAGCCGAACGGATAATCGCGATCGAACACCTGGCTCTTGCCGTCCGGGAAGCTCGGCCGGCAGATGCCGTGAAAGCCGTCGCAGCCGGCGATGAAGTCGCATTCGATCTGTTGCGCCTTGCTTTCGTGCTCAAAGCGGATGACCGGTTGCTGCGACGTCAGATCGTGCACGCTGACTTTGTCGACTTCGAACAGCAGCGGTCCGCCGTCGGCCAGGCGCTGCACAACCAAATCCTTCACCACTTCCTGCTGGCCGTAGATCGTGACGCGCTTGTCGATCAGCGCCTTGAAATCGAGGTGGTGCAATTCGCCATTGATGCCGATATTGATGCCCCAGTGAACGAGCCCTTCCCGCTTCAGCCGATCGCCGACGCCGAGTTCGACGAGAAGGTCGGCGGCCCAGTGTTCGATCAAGCCGGCGCGAATGCGGTTCTCGATATAGTCGCGGCTGCGGTTCTCGATGATGATCGACGAGATGCCCTGCAGGTGCAGCAGCCGCGCCAGCATCAGTCCGGCCGGACCTGCCCCGATAATTCCGACCTGCGTGCGCATCGTGTCATCCCCCAGAGTCGCACCCGTATAGAATAATCGGCGGAACGCGCAAAGCCGGCCGGTTCAGCGGGCACGCAGCCCGTAGCGCGGCACGGCGGCGCGATAGCGGACGTAAGCGTCGCCGAATTTTGCGGTCAGATAGCGCTCCTCGCGTTTGACCACGCCGAAATGCATGGTCAGCGCCGCGGCCACCAGCATCACCAGCGTCCAGTCCGAAGCCAACGCCAGGCCGATGCCGCCGACGATCAATCCGAGCGCCACGTACATCGGATTGCGCAGATAGGCGTAGACGCCGGTGGTCGCGAGCACCATCGACGGCGCGTAAGGGTTCGCGGCCGTCGATGCCCGGCGGAAGCTCTGCAGGGCGCCATAGGCGAGCAGGCACCCAAGCACGATCAGCAGCAGACCGAGCGGCAGCCGCGTTTCAAACGACATCAAAACGGTCAGAATGTAAGCCGGCGCCAGCCAGTCGAGCGCGAGCCCGACAACCACCGCGCCGAACGCCAGCAGTGGCGGCGGCGCGATGACGCCGGCGGTGTCGTTCATGCTTTCAGCCATTCGCTCATCGCGGCGTTCACCGCCTCCGGTTTCTCGATCGTCGACAAATGCCCGCAGGCCGGCACCACCACCAGCCGCGAGCCGAGAATATCGGCGGCGATCTCGCGCGCCAGTTCCGGCGGCGTGAGTTCGTCACCCTCGCC
>CAITEM010000237.1 GCA_903891395.1 uncultured Hyphomicrobiales bacterium
CGTCGATCCCGAGACCGGCGCCCGCGACCTGACGATTCCAGCAACGTTGCAGCAGAATTTTGGCCACGCCGACTGCGGCGTCTATGCCGAGGTGCTGGCGGGTGGTGACATCGCCATCGGCGACGCCATCACCGCCGCCGCTTAGCGCAGACCGAAAGCGCCGGCCGGCAATGCCGTGGCAACGCGGCTCGCGCTCACCGGCGCCTGCTGAACCTGACGCTGACGCACGGGCACGAGCGCCGGCGGGCGGGGTTGCGGCATCGGCTGCCGCGCCATGGCCGCCTGCCCCTGCGGCATAACGGCCTGCGCCTGAACGGCCGCCGGCGGTTGGACACGTTTGCGGGTTGGCGCGTCGATCCCCAGCAATGCGGCGAGCTTTGGATCGAGCGGCAGCGTGCCGGCGCGGGGCATCGGGCGCTGCACAGGTTCCGGGTCTGCACGGCGCGATTGACCGGCGACACGGACCGGGCGCTCGTCACGCTTCTGCTCGGCCTCGATCGCGGCAATCAATTCGGTGATGGGCGATTCAATACCGCCGTCCGACGGCGCACGGGGCTCCGCCGGCTGGCTGCGTGCCGCCACCTGGGTTGCGGGCTCGCCGCGTTCACCGCTCGGCATCACATAGGCGATGACGCGCGAGCGCGGATAGACCGCCTCGCCAACGCGGTGGCCGTGATTGCCGGAAATAATGATCGGATTGCCTTCCGGGTCGATACCGGAAACGACGCCGACATGGCCGCCGTTCTTGCCGCGTGTCAGCACGGCGATGGCGCCGACCCGCGGCTCGGAAACGCGGTGGCCGTATTGTGCGAATGACTTGGCGGCGTCGGAATTGGTGCCGGAATAGCCGACCTTGGCGAGCACCATGTTCATGAAGGTCGCGCACCACAGCCGGCTGCGCGACGTCGGATTGGTGCCGAGATATTTGCGCGCCTCGCTGACCAGTACCGGCCAGCCGAGGATCGGCCGCTTCGGCGTCTCGGCAATCGGCATGCTGACCAGCCGCGCGGCGCGCTCCTCGCGCGCACGGCGCGCATTGGCATGAACTTTTAGGACGCGCTGGACGATCTTGCTTTTCTTGTTCTGCGGGACTTTTGCATTGTGCGAGAGTTGCGCGGGCTGCGGATGTTTGTCGGCGCCCTTCGGCTTCGGCAATCCAAGGGCCGGCACGCTTAGACCGAGGAGACAGATGCATCCTGCTGCTAACACGGCCTGCGACTTGAAACGCATTTGCTATTCCCCGACAGCGCGCGCCGTTTACACGGGCGACCCTTCGGAACTAGCACGCCAAGTTTTC
Organism: uncultured Hyphomicrobiales bacterium; assembly: GCA_903891395.1. Lineage (GTDB taxonomy): Bacteria > Pseudomonadota > Alphaproteobacteria > Rhizobiales > Xanthobacteraceae > Pseudolabrys. The sequence goes on from CAITEM010000237.1 coordinate 1,298, forward strand.
TTAAAATGATCGGATTGAATTAAGGATGAAGTGGTTACGACGCAGGGTAAACGCGCGCGCGAAAAAACCGCGCCTCGGTTTTCGAAACGAGACGCGGCTTTTTAGTTAATCGCCGAACGGACGATCAGCCGCCCGGTATCACGTAAGCGGCGATCCGCGAGCGCGGATAAACCGACTCCGCGACCGTGCGGTTGTGATTGCCCGACACGATGATCGGATTGCCATTCGGATCGATGCCGGAAACGACGCCGACGTGATGGTTCATCACGGCAATGGCGCCGACCTGCGGACCCGATACGCGGGTGCCGTAGCTGGCATAGGCGCGCGCCAAATTGCCGCCGCCGCGATGACCGGTCTTTTTCAGGACCAGATCCATGAAGGCGCCGCACCATTGGCTGCCGCGCCCGGTCGGGTTGGTGCCCATGTAGCTGCGGGCTTCCGACACCAGCGAGTTGGAAGTGAAGCCGCCAAAGGCATCCCCCGTGTGGCCACGGCGGGTCCGTCTCGAGCCTTGGGTCGCTTCGCTTACGCCGTAGGCCGGCTGGGCGGCGACGACCGGATAGCGATCATCACGGATACCGCCGGATGATAGCGCGGCCTGATCGGCCGGTGCGGCGTGGTAGCGGTGATGCGCATAATGCCCGCGGTGTGCGTGCTTATGAGCGGGCCGTGCCATGGCCGGAGCGCTGAACGCCGCAAAAGCCGCGGTGCACAACAGAAGAGCCGCCTGTTTCTTGGTAGCAAGTCTCATCGAGTTTAGTCCCCTTGTCATCAAAGCAATACGTCGACCCCTGAATAGACTCAGCGATAGAGCACGGCCTTATCGCCGTCCAAGTGAGGCTAATTCGTGGTGCTGTCGAGGTCATATCAGGCACTGCATGACGGGTATTCCGCCTTAATACCTGCGGCAAAGAATTTATTTTTATTTTTTACTTCAAAATAATTTCATTCGAGATCAAATACAGTTTTCGTCGCTCAATTTACTTGAGGCCTAAGTTGTCACTAAATTGTGCAAGCGTTAAAGCATGCGGTTGACAGAGAGAGCCAACCGGTGGCGATCAGCCTTTACGGCTGAGCAAAAACACCGCCTGCTCGCCGAACAGATTCCAGAACCACCAGGGCGCATTGAGCCGCAAAGGCGCGCCCCAGGCGTTCAACGCCACCGCCCGTTCCAGTTTGACCCCGGTTTCCGCGCACAGGGTGCGGAAGTCCTTGATGGTGCAATGGTGGATATTGGGCGTGTCGTACCAGCTATAGGGCAGAATATCGGTCTGCGGCATATGGCCGGCGAACATCAACTGCGCCCGAACGGTCCAGTGTCCGAAGTTCGGGAACGACACGATGGCATGGCGGCCGATCCGCAGCATGTGCTCCAGCACGACCCGGGGGTGCCGGGTCGCCTGCAGGGTCTGGGACAGAATGACATAGTCGAAGGCGTCGTCGGGGTAGTCCGCCAAATCGGTGTCGGCGTCGCCCTGGATCACCGCCAGGCCCTTGGCGACGCAGGCGTTCACGCCCTCGCGGGACAGTTCGATGCCGCGGCCGTCCACCCCCCGGGTGTCGCCGAGCAGGCTGAGCAGTTCGCCGTCGCCGCAGCCAACGTCGAGCACTTTGACGCCGCGCTCGACCATCTCGGCGATCAGCACCAGGTCGACGCGGTTGCCGTTGGCGTTCCGCTCAATATTGACGGCCGTGAGGTTGCTCATGACGCCTTGGCCTTCCCGGCGCCCGTCGGGAGCAATCCACGGGCCTTGCCGGCGCCGTCGAGGAAGCCGCGCACAATGGCGAACATTTCCGGCTCCTCGAGCAGGAAAGCATCGTGACCCTTGTCGGTGACGATTTCGGCAAACGACACCCGCGCGCTCGAGGCGTTGAGCGCGTGCACAATGGCGCGCGATTCCGAGGTCGGGAACAGCCAGTCGCTGGTGAACGAAATAACGCAAAATCGTGTCGCTGTGCCCTTGAAGGCATTGGCCAATACACCGCCGGCGTCGGCCGCCAGATCGAAGTAGTCCATCGCGCGCGTCAGATAGAGATAGGAGTTGGCGTCGAAACGATCGACGAACGACGAGCCCTGGTGGCGCAAATAGGATTCCACCTCAAAATCCGCGTCGAACGAGAACGACGGATTTTCGCGATCCTGGAACTTGCGGCCGAACTTTCGGTGCAACGCGGCGTCGGACAAATACGTGATATGCGCGCCCATGCGCGCGACCGCGAGGCCACGGCGCGGATCGGTGCCTTCGAGAAAATAGCGGCCGCCGCGCCATTCCGGGTCGGCCATGATGGCTTGGCGGCCGACTTCGTGAAACGCGATATTCTGCGCCGAATGATAGGCGGCGCAGGCAATCGGCATCACCGCACGCACGCGGTCGGGAAAACAGGCGGCCCATTGCAGCGCCTGCATGCCGCCCATGGAACCGCCGATCACCGCCAGCAAGGTCTGGATACCCAGCGCATCCAGCAGCATGGCC
>CAITEM010000238.1 GCA_903891395.1 uncultured Hyphomicrobiales bacterium
CGCAACCGAACCGGCCGGGGAAGCCTTGGCACGTATCAAGGCGGCTGGTAGTGACGTCACCAGCGTGAAGCGTCTTTCCTAGACCTGCCTGAATAAGAAAATACGGAGGAAGCCATGTCGATACCCTGCATCATCACGGTTGCAATCACCGGGTCGGTTCCGACCAAGAAAGACAACCCGGCGGTACCGATCACCGTGGCCGAGCAGGTCGAATCGACGCACGCCTCGTTCGAAGCCGGCGCCACGCTGGCGCATTGCCATGTGCGCAACGACGACGGCACGACGACGTCAAACCCGGACCGTTTTGCGCAACTCGTCGAAGGCCTGAAGAAACACTGCCCGGGCATGATCATCCAGCTCTCGACCGGCGGCCGCTCCGGCGCCGGCAAGGACCGCGGCGGCATGCTGCCGCTGAAGCCGGACATGGCGTCGCTGTCCACCGGCTCGTGCAACTTCCCGACCCGCGTCTATGAAAATTCGCCCGAACTGGTGGATTGGCTGGCGTCGGAAATGATCACCTACAACGTCAAGCCGGAAATCGAAGCCTTCGATCTGTCGATGATCTGGCAGGCGGTGCTGATGCAGCAGCAGGGCAAGATCAAAGCGCCGCTGCATGTGCAATTCGTCATGGGCGTGAAGAACGCCATGCCGGTCGACCGCGCGACCTTCGACTTCTACATCACGACGCTCAAGCGCATCGCGCCCGACGCCACCTGGACCGGTGCCGGCATCGGCAAGGGCCAGTTGATGCTCAACCGCTGGAGCTTGGAGGCGGGCGGCCATTGCCGCACCGGGCTCGAGGACAACATCCGCTGGGACGAGACCGGTAAACTCGCGCCCTCGAACGCGGCGCTGGTCAAGCGCGTTGCCGACATGTGCGCGGAATACGGCCGCCGCCCGGCGACCACCGCGGAAGCGCGGAAGCTGTTGGGACTGGCGGCGGCCTAGGACGCAGACTCTGGCAGTACGGATGGTGTGCCGGGTCAGCCCGGCTCCATGCCCTTACCCTTGATGACGGCAAGAGCGGCCGGCGCGGCGAGAAACTTGATCAACGCCTTGGATGCGTCCTGTTCCTTGCTGGCTACCGCCACGGCGGCCGAAAAATAAGTGTAGGACTGAATTTCAGCGGGCAGCGGCCCGACAAGTTCGGCTCCGGTGTAAGGCAAAATTTCGCTGATCTGCGTCACGCCGATTTCAACGTCGCCACTGGCGGCCGCTTCGCCGGCGGGACCCTTCAAGAGCTTTAGTTTCGGCTTCATCTCATCGGCGATCCCAAGCTTCTCGAACAAAGCCGTGAGATAAACCCCGCTGGCGCCTCCCGCCGTAAAGCCGACGGATTTTGCATTGAGAAGCGCACGTTTGAAAGCCTCCGCCGTACTGATGTCGGGCTTCGTGGCGCCTTTGCGGACGGCGACCCCGATACCCGCATGCGCGATGGCTGTGCGCGCGGTATCGGCTTTTCCTTCTTTAACGAGACTGTCGGTGAGCGACGCCGTAAGGATGGCAACGTCAAAGGTGGCGCCCTGATCGATTTGCGTTTTCAACACTGCCGCCGGGGCGATAGCGATCGTGACTTTGTTGCCGGTTGTTTTTTCGAATTGCGGCACCAGTGCCTCAAGCACTGTCTTGACCGCCGTGGAGGCCATCATTTTGATCTCGGCCGCCTGCGCCTGCGCCGCCAGCAATGAGAAGGCCAGTCCGGCGATCGCACCGATTGCACGTTGAGTTTTCATAAAGTCCTCCCGGGACGTACGGCGGATGCTCCAAGAGCTCCGCTCTGTTTGTGCCGGAAGTGTCGCGCCTCGTTTGGGGGGCGTCAAGGCGGCGACGGACGGGGTCGGCGCCTCAGCAAACCACCTTGCCGCAGGCGCGCATCGACTTGACCACAGCCTGAAGCGGCTTCAGCCCGGGATGGCCGAGAATGACCACACCACCGACGATATAGGCGGGCGTGACGCCGAGCTTGGCTTCGGTGCCGAAATCGGCATTGGCGCGCAGCAGATTGAGCGTGGCTTCGGTGTTGGACGCCGCGGCGACCTGCGCCTTGTCCAACCCCATTTCGCCGGCGACCGCGAGCACGCGCGGGCCGTCGATCAGCCCGCGCCCGCCGTAGAGCTTCTTGTGGAATTACAGATACTGCTCGGGCGTCAACGACTTCGACGCGCCGACCTCGATCAGCGCCCCCTGCACCGACTGCACCGACAGCACCGCGTAAGGCACCAGCACCAGCTTGAGTTTGCTATCGGCGCGCACCAGCGCATCGACGTCGCGCGCCGCCTCGCGGCAATAGGGGCAATTGAGATCGTAGAATTGGTAAAGCGTGACATCGCCTTTGACGTTGCCCACTGGCATCTGCGCCGCCAGCGCGGCGAGCTTGATGGTCAACTCCGGCTGTAGCGCGAAGTTGGTATTCAATTCGCCGTCGGAATCTTTGATCTGGAATTCCGCCGTGCCGGCGTGCTGGGCCGTGGCGGCACCGGTAAAAATGCTCAGCGCGACGGCGGCATATGCGATCGAACGGAAAATAAGCCTCATTGCGCCACCACGCCTTCCGGCGCGGTCTCCAGTTTGAACGCGGCCGCAAACAGCGCGCGGGTGTAATCGCTTTTCGGATTCTTGAACAGGTCCGCCGCGGCGCCCTCTTCCACCATCTTGCCGTTGCGCAGCACTAGAAGCCTACTCGCCAAGGCCGCCACCACGCGCAGATCGTGGGAGATGAACAGATAC
>CAITEM010000239.1 GCA_903891395.1 uncultured Hyphomicrobiales bacterium
CCTCGAAATCGGCGAGGTGCATTCCTTCTCGGCGGAAGCCATCGTCGAATGCAAGGTGATGCTAATCAAGCGCAGCAGCGTGGTCGCGCTCGCCGGGCGCAGCCACGACGTTGCCAACCAGCTCTGGACCATGACGGCGAAGGAATTGCAGCGCGCGCAAGCGCACATCATGCTGCTGATCAAGACCGCGCAGGAGCGGGTCGCCGGCTTTCTGCTGGAGATGGCCGCCCGCACGCCGGGCGCCACCGAAATCGAATTGCCGATGTCGCGCCAGGATATCGCCGACTATCTCGGCCTTACCATCGAAACCGTGTCGCGCACGCTGACCCAGCTCGAGAACGCCTGTGCGATTTCGGTGCCGACGTCGCGCCGCATCGTGCTGCGTAACCGCGCGGCGCTGGCGCGCATGAACGCCTAGGCGTTATAAACCGTCACGCCCATTTGGCGCGGGCCTTGAGCCCGGCGCAGGCTTCCGTGGCCTCGGCGATGACCTTGGCCTCGTCCAGCGCGGTGAACTTGCCGTTGCGCCGCAGGATGCGGCCGTCCACCACGACGGTATCCACGTTGGACGGCTGCGCGAGCATCACCAGCGCGTCGTAAGGGTCGCCGACCGGCGCCAGATTGCCGTCGGTCGCGCGTACCAGAATCAGGTCGGCGCGCTTGCCCGGCGTCAGTGAGCCGGATTTGTCGCCGAAACCGAGATCCTTCGCGCCGTCGATGGTGGCGAGCCGCAGCAGTTGCTTCATCGTCACTTTGTTCTTGGCGCCGAAGCGGTGCAGGTTGACCGTGTGCAGTGCGCGCATGGCGTGGAACATGTTGCAGTCGAAGGTCGTGGTGTGGTCGATCGACAGGCTCATCTTGACGCCGGCCTCGACCATCTCGACGAACTGCATGTCGGCCATGCGGCCGGATTCGCCGACCGGCGAGGTGGAATAACTGGTGCCGTTCTTGGCCAGTGCCGCGCGGTCTTCTTCGCTGGTGGCGAGCGGATGGACCAGTTGCACGTCGGGGCCGAGCAGGCCGGCGTCGTTCAGCGTCTTGATCGCGCCGATACCGGAGGTGTGCATGGTGATCGGCAGGCCGTGCTCGCGCGCCGCGGCCCATTCCTTCTTGGCCATTTCCGCGGTGATGCCGCCACGGGTCGACGCGTTGAAATTATCGACGCTGCGCGAATTGATGGCGAGCGTCAGCATGCCGTCCTTGCCGGCCCAGTCGCGCTTGGCGCGTGGCAAATCTGCCAGGTCGATGGTCTGGTCGTTGGGATGCAGCGCCGGATTGCCATAGGCGAAACGGCCGCGAATGCCGCTGTCGCGCATGGCGCCCATCTCGGCGTCGGCATGCGCGGGACTGCGTACGTTGTGCGCCCAGTTCTGCGTCGTGGTGATGCCGGCCGACAGCGACTGCGCGAGGCTGAGCATGACGCTGCGATAGCTGTCTTGCGGCGTGTAGACGACGCCGCAGGCGGCGGTCACCGGAAAATACGTCAGCTTGGGGTCGTCCGCCCGCATCAGCGGCCGCAGCACGCTGGTCCAGTGATGCAGATGTGTGTCGACGAAGCCGGGCATGCAGATCATGCCTTTGCCGTCGATCACCGGCGCGCCGGGGGCGGGGACGTTTGCCGCGACCGCGACAATGGCGCCGGCGCGCACATGGACGTCGCCGCTCGGCAGATCGCCGATCGCGTCGTCCATCGACAGGATATGCGCGCCGCGGATGACGAATTCGCCGCGTGCCGGCAAAGACGCTGGTGTTGACGGCGCTGCGCTTTGCGCTTGCGCCGTGCGCGGCAATAGTCCGCTGGCGCCAAGCGCCGTGGTCGCGGCCAGAATCGTCCGCCGATCGAAACCATCCTTGTTCATCGTCCGTCTCCCCGGATTTTCCCGCTTTGCCAGCGGGTTTTGAAGGCCTGAAATTGCGGCAGGCCTCTGGCGGAAAGTTAGCGCCTGCAAATTCTGAAAATCAATCCACGCCGCGCTGCCCATCGTTGCTGCTCACTCACGCAATGCTACAGTTTCGATATGGCGGCATCAGACCGCCGATCGGTAGGCGGCATGACGGACTATGATGGCGTGGTGATCGGCGCCGGTCACAATGGGCTGACGACGGCGGCCTATCTCGGGCGCGCCGGCCTCAAGATCGCGGTGATCGAAGCCAACGAGCGCATTGGCGGCGGCTGCAGCACCGAGGAGCGCATCGCGCCCGGCCACAGACTCAATCTGCACGCCAATTTCTACATGGGCATCGGGCATGCCCCGCTGCTCAAGGATCTCGATCTGGCGCGTTATGGCTTCTCCTATATCGAGCCGCCGGTGCAGCAGGCCGCCGTATTTCGCGACGGCACCGCCATCACCATCCACAAGGATTTGGATAAGACGTGTGAATCCTTGGCGCGCTTTTCCAGGCAGGATGCCGCGACCTTCCGCGAACTCTGGAACACCTACTGCCTTGAGATGCGGCCGCTGCTGGTATCGCTGATGTACAACGCGCCGATGCCGCTCGACCAGATCCTCGATCGTCTCAGCGGGCCGATGGCGAAGGAATTGCTGTCGCACGCGCAGCACGATCTGTTCAGCGTGGTGCGCAAACACTTCGTTGACGAGCGCATCCGCACTTTGTTCACATCTTATATGCATGTCATCACCACCGAGAACGTGATGGGCTCCGGCATCGTTTTTCCGGCGATCTTCGCCAACATCGCGAGCTTCACGCTGCCGGTCGGCGGCGCGGTGGCGTTGCCGCTGGCGCTCAAGCGCGTGGTCGAGGATTGCGGCGGCTGCGTCATCACCGGCAAGGCGGTCAGTGACATCAAGGTCGAAGGCGGCCGGGCCACCGGGGTGACTCTGTCGGACGGCACCTTCGTCGGCGCGAAGAAGTTCGTCGCCAGCGCCGTCGATTTCCCGCGTACCGTCGAGATGGCCGGCGAAGAACTGTTCCCGGACCCGGTGCGCGACAAGGCGAAGAACTGGCATTGGGGCAATCACAGCCTGGTGACGCTGCATCTGGCTCTGAAAAATCCGCCGGCCTATCGCGCCGAAAGCTTCGATCCGGCAATGAAGCGGGCCTACAACATCTTCTTCGGCATGGATGACATCGATCAGGTCGCGAGTTGCTTTGACGATTGCGCCGCCGGGAAATTCCCCACGGTGCTGATGGGCAATGGCGCCTGCAACAGCGACTTCGATCCGAGCTACGCGCCGCAGGGCAAACACACCGCGTTCTGGTGGCCCTTCGCGCCGTATGCGGTCGATGGCGGTCCGGAGAACTGGGACAAGAACCGCGCCGATTATACCCAACGCATTCTCGATTACTGGCGCGTCTATGCCTCCAACCTCGACGGCGACAATCTGCTCGGCAGCTATCTGTTCACGCCGAAAGACGTCTCGTCGCTCAACGCCAATATGCGGCGGGGCGCGGTGCGCATGGGCGCCTATGTGCCCAGCCAGCTCGGCATCAACCGGCCGCATGCGCTGATGCCCGGCGCGCGCACGCCGGTGGAGGGGCTTTATCTCTGCGGCTCGTCGTCGGGCAATGGCGGCGGCGTCAATGGCGCGCCGGGCTATATCGCCGCCAACGCCATCGTTGACGATCTCAAGCTGCAGCGTTGCTGGACGCCGGTGGCGCCGCCGGAATGGCGGCAGTAGCGGCTTTTCGTGCCCTTGACCTGAATCAATACCGCCGCCGGCTTGGCGTGGTCTCATGAGTTTCAATCATTTGGAGGTCCGCCATGAAAGCCGAAGATGTGATGACCCGTGCGGTCATTTCGATCGATCCGGATGCCACCGTTTTGCAGGCGGCGCGGCTGATGCTGCAGCATCATATCAGCGGCCTGCCGGTGATCGACGCCAAGGGCCAGTTGGTCGGCGTGGTATCGGAAGGCGACTTTCTGCGCCGGCGCGAAACCAGCACCGAAAGGCGGCGGTCGCGCTGGCTCGAGTTCCTGATGGGTCCTGGACGCATCGCCGCCGAATATGTCCATTCGCACGGCTGCAGGGTGTCCGAGGCGATGAGCACCGATGTACAGACGGCGGCCGAGGACGCGTCGCTTGAGGACATCGTCGAACTGATGGAGCGTTACCGCATCAAGCGCGTCCCCGTGCTGCGCGGTGGCGAAGTGGTCGGCATCGTGACGCGGTCCAACCTGATGCGCGCCATGGTGAGCGTTGCGCGGTCGGCGCCGCCGACGGCGACCGATGACCTTGTGATCCGGGACCAGTTGCTGGCCGAAATCCAGAAGGCCGAATGGGCACCCGCCGCGACCATCGACGTGGTGGTGCGCGACGGCATCGTCGAACTGTGGGGCGTCATTCTCGACGAGCGTCAGCGCGAGGCGCTCAAGGTTGCCGCCGAGAACATAGCCGGCGTTAAGACGGTGAAGGACCACCTGGTCTGGGTCGAGCCGATGTCCGGCATGTCGATGGAATCGCCCGACGATGTGAAACTGGCGAGCTAGCGGCCCCGAGGAAGCCGCCGCCAGATTGCGTTGCGGTGCACAGTTGCTGTGGGTGCGATTAAAAAGTAAGGAAGCGCCTGTGGCCCTTCCGACTCAGCAAACAAGCCGTTCCTTCGGCGAAACCGTCATCGACTTTGCGCCCGGCGTTCTGCTGTCCGCTTCTGTCGCGGTGGCGGCCTATCTCTTCGCGCCCTATGTCGCCAAGGCGTTGCCGATCCCGGCGATGGTGCTGGCGCTGGTCGTCGGCATCGCGCTCAACCCACTGGCGAGTCAGGCGCGCTTCAAGCCGGGCATGGATTTCTGCGTGCGCACGGTGCTGCGCTGGGCGGTGGCGCTGCTCGGTCTGCGCGTCGCGTTGTCCGACATCGCCGCGCTCGGTCTTGCCACCGGCGTTATCGTCGTGGTGTCGATGGTCGCCACGCTGCTGTCCGGGTTTCTGTTCGCGCGCATGAGCGGGCGCAGCGCCGGCTTCGGCGCCCTGGTCGGCGCGGCCACCGCGGTGTGCGGCGCCTCGGCGGCGCTCGCGACCTCGACCGTGGTGCCGGATTATCCCGGCAAGGAAGCCGACATCGCTTTCGTCGTCGTCGCGGTCAACGCGCTCGCCACGCTGGCGATGGTGGTCTACCCGCCGTTCTGTGTGCTGTTCGGCTTCGACGCGCAAACGACGGGCGTCATGCTCGGCGGCACGATCCATGACGTCGCGCAGGTCGTCGGCGCCGGTTACGCGGTCAACGAAGCGGCCGGCAACACCGCCGTCATCGTCAAGCTGTTCCGCGTGTTTCTGCTGCTGCCGGTGGTGCTCGGCATCGGCTGGTATTTCACGCGGCAGGGCGTCAAACACGGCGAAGCGAAAGTGCCGATGCCCGTGTTTGCGCTGGTGTTCCTGGCCCTTTGCCTGTTGAACAGCGCCATGCCGTTGATGCCGCCGCTGCTGCCGGCCTTTACGCCGCTCAAGGCGATCATGATCGAAGTGTCGAACTGGGGGCTGTTGATCGCGATCGGCGCGCTGGGTCTGGGCACCTCGGTCTCAACCATCATCGCGCTCGGCTGGCGTCACGTTGCCACGGTGGTGGCGAGCACCGCGGTAATCTTTGTGCTGGTGACAGGCGGTTTGCTGCTGGAGAAGTTGCTGTAGACTGATGGCCGACGACCTGAACGTCCCGGAAGCGCCCGCCA